>NZ_JADEWJ010000015.1:0-26578 GCF_015207725.1 Synechocystis sp. LEGE 06083 | reverse complement strand
TAGCTACGGATTCTTAAATATTTTTATTGAAAATTCCGTAGTCAGTGTAGAGTTTAATGTTTTTAGAGATTCAGATTTCGGCTATCCGTCGGCATACGCGGGTCTTAGTTTAAGAAGAAATATTTTTGCTAGTCCGATTCAAATTGGCTCTGCCATGGGGTTGCTTTATACCACACAACTCCAGGAGCTATCGGGAAGTCCGGTACTTCCGTTTATGTTACCGTTTGTGCAAACCGACTTTGATAGTCCAATAAATTTACGGGTAGTTTATATTCCATCCTTTGCAGACTACAATAGCCAACAATTTTTCTTTACCCTATTAATCAAAATTAATTAGTCCAATAGAATTGATCTTAATTTTTGGGATACATACCCCGCAGCTTGCTGCGACTACAAATGAAAACGATGTCCGAATGGCATTGTAAAGCGTAACTGAACCACGAAGTGTGTGAAGTGAAGCGCAGTGATACCCCGTTGCTTGCAGCGGGGAAGTTCATTCAATTCATAAAGATTTTTCTGAGTCTTTTTTTGTCAACAAAGAAAATTTATTTATTTGTTATTTTCTGATAGTGCTTGTATATAAAATTGAGGAATTAAGCAAAGAAAATAATAAGCTGAATATCTACAGAGCAAAAAAAACTTTGTGTAAATATTTAATCCCAGAAAAATTAAACTCATTAAAAGACGGCATAGAAAATATCATCAATAAATATATTTCTATTTTTAGTGAGTCCAAAAATAATCCACTACCTTACCGGCTATATATTTTAGAACAAATAAACTTATAAGGTTAAAATGCTCCTCGAAAAATCAATAGTAAATTACTCGTCACTGTCCACAATTAACCCCAGGCGATGAATCTGACCTAGTTGAATATTAACTCCACTTATTTGCTCAAACAAATAGGCTAAATTGCGGGGTTGCAACTGGGTACCATCATTGCGGCAGGTTCCGGTGTAATCCACAGTGATGCCCTCTGGTGTCATTTCAAGCAGAGACAAATCAAGCAACTGTTCCCGCAGATTAAGGGTTACTTTTTTGCCTCGTTTGGTAGTTTTTTCCCACAAGATTTCCTTTCGGACTAGAATCTCTTCCGTCCAACCTTGCCATTGAGTCAATGTCACCGGGTCTTCAGTTATTAGTTGCACCCGATAACTAGCTTGGATTAAGGATTGGGTTGCTCCTGGAGCCTTAAGATCCACTTCCAAAACCCGATAAAGGGGTAAATCTGCTGGTAAAACAGCGGCTAATCGTTGGCGAAATTCATGGGGATCCAGTCTTTCGGCGAGGTCAAAATCGACAATTTCCCCGCTACTGCTGGAACCTAACGGTAGGGCATTGGCAATGGAAATGCGGGGCCCTGGATGAAATCCCCCGGTAAAGGCAATGGGTAAACCAGTACGACGCATAGCCCGGTCAAACAGTCGCACTAAGTCGAGGTGACTAACTAAAGCCATGGAATTTTGCTTTCCAAACCAGACCCTCAACCGCTGAACCCGGTCAGTGTTGGGTTTAAAGTCCCCGTCAAAAACCGGAATGGGGGGCACTGGGGCAATAATGTTATGGCCAAAATCCACTCCACAAACTCCGCAATGGGAACAACCATCAAAGGAACAGTCCGGGACGGTGGCCGCTTCCAGGGCCTTGAATAGGTCATTTTTGAGCCAGGTTTTATCAATGCCCGTATCAAGGTGATCCCAGGGTAGGGGGGCATTATAAACGTTTTCATCGGGGGTATCACCATGGAAAATATTCCACTCCCCATCTTCTACGAGGCGATATTTCCAGGTTAAGTCCGCTTCATCGATCGCCTGGGCCCAGGCCCCATAAGCTTTGTCCAAACTTTCCCACCAGGCATCCATGCCCGCCCCCAATTCCCAGGCCCGACGCACCACTTGCCCCAAACGGCGATCGCCCCGGCCGACGAAATCTTCCATGGCGGAAATGCGGACATCGGTATAGTTTACTTTCACTCCCCTCATCCCTTTAAAAGCCTGTCGCAATAAATCTTGCTTGCGGCGAAACTCACTGGTGGAAACAGAGTGCCATTGGAAAGGGGTGTGGGGTTTAGGGGTGAAATTGGAAATGGTCAGATTGAAATTTAAAGTTCGACGTTGGGGTAAACGACATTCCTGACGCAACCATTGCACCGTTTCCACAATGCCCAACACGTCCACATTGGTTTCCCCCGGCAGGCCAATCATGAAATAAAGTTTGACCTTATCCCAACCCTGTTCCACCGCCGTTTTAATGCCCCGCAATAATTCTTCGTTAGTCAAGCCTTTATTAATCACATCCCGTAATCTTTGGGTACCTGCTTCCGGAGCAAAAGTTAAACTCCCCTGTCTGGTACCACCAAGAATATTGGCAATGTTTTCATCAAAGCGGTCTACCCTCTGGCTGGGTAAAGTGAGGGCAATATTTTCGTTTTTGAGGCGATTTCTAATTTCCAATCCCACCGCCGGCAAGGCCAAATAGTCGGAACAACTGAGGGAAAGCAAAGAAAATTCGTTATAGCCCGTTTGCCGAATGCCGGTTTCAATGGCATCAATCACCGCTTCTGGTTCCACATCCCTGGCCGGACGGGTCAACATCCCTGGCTGACAAAAACGACACCCCCTGGTACAACCCCGACGAATTTCCACCGTTAGGCGATCGTGAACAGTTTCAATAAGTGGCACTAAACCAATGGAGTAGGCGGGAATGGGGGTGGCCACCCGGCGCATAATGCGTTTGGGCACATCTTCCCGATGGGGATGCACAGAACCATCATCAGCCATGTCATAAAAACGGGGCACATAAACCCCCGGCACTTGGGCTAAATCAAGCAATAAATCTTCCTTGCTTAGTCCTTGCAGTTTGCCTTCTTCGAACACCAAACCAATTTCTGGCAATAATTCTTCCCCATCCCCCAGGGCCAGGAAATCGAAAAAGTCGGCGTAGGGTTCGGGATTGGAGGTGGCAGTCTGACCCCCAGCAAAAACCAAGGGATAATCCCCGTCTTTTCTTTCTTGCCAAGTGAGGGGAATTTGGGCCAATTGCAACATTTCTAAGATATTGGTGGCCCCCAACTCATAGCTCAGGCTAAACCCTAAAATGTCAAATTCTGGCAGATAACGGCGGGATTCTAGAGCGAATAAAGGGGTATTAGTCTCCCTCAGTTTTATTGCCAGGTCGGCAGCAGGGAGATAGGTGCGATCGCACAATTGCCTGGGTTGGGCATTGATGATGTTGTAGAGCAAAATATGCCCCAGGTTAGAAGCCCCCAGCTCGTAAACTTCAGGATAGGTCAACACCCAGCGCACCGTGGCACTGTCCCATTCCTTATGCACTGTCCCCAATTCGTTGCCTAGATACCGGGCGGGCTTATGGATCTCGGCATTAATCAAGGTTTCGACGGGCACTGGCATGGTTTTCACTTGGGCGCTGGGCAGTTATCCATTATCGCACGGAGCTTTGGGGGAATAGCCCATTGGTAAGCTCAACCGCCTATGATACTCAAAAAATCTAGCTAGTTCGTTTTTTATAACAAAGATTATTTGACTCGCATTTCAGTAACCATTTTTTTGAGATGTTCGTAATAATGTAAATATGATACTGTTCACAAAATTTGGCGATCGCCGTTGTGTTCAAATCAATAGCTAAAGGTATTCATCGTATAGTTTTGATATTGTCTCCGGTAGACAAACGAAAAATTTCAAGGTTTATCATGGTGTTACTAGCATAATATAGGCAATTATTGTAAAGGGTAAGCTAACGAGCTAGACTGCGTTATGGCAATACTACAACTAAGTCCTAAACTTGAATCGCGGCTGGGAATTAACTCACAGCAACTGGTTGAATTTTGCCAGCGATGGCAGATTGCTGAACTGGCACTTTTTGGCTCAGTTTTACGAAGTGACTTTAATTCTAAAAGTGACATTGATATGCTTATTTCCTATCTACCTACTGCTAAACGGGGATTTTTTGAAAAGATACAAATGCAAGAAGAGTTATCATCTTTACTGAATCGTAATGTTGACTTAGTTAGCAAAAATGCTATTGAAAAAAGTCATAATTGGCTTAGACGTAAAAATATCCTCGATTCCGCTGAGGTGATTTATGTTGCGTGATCAAGAAGCATTAATAGACATAGCAGAATCCACTAAACTTGTTCTTTTTTATACAAAAAATATAGACTTTGAAGACTTTTCGATAAATATTGAAAAACAAGATGCCATTCTACGACGTATTACCATCATAGGCGAAGCAACAAAGCGACTTTCATTAGATTTTCGGGATAGACACTCCGAAATACCATGGAAACAAATAGCCGGAATGCGAGATATCATTACCCACGATTACAACGAGGTTGATATTGATGAGGTTTGGACTGTTATCAAGAAAAATTTGCCGGAACTTTTACGTTATATTGAGCCACTCATTGGGGACTGAACAGAATTTTGTGTAAGGGGATTAGAATCCAAGCAAAACGAGGAAACCCCTTATGGTACGCAAAAAACAAGAACCAAATCGCGTCGATAGCTTACTAGACGAGCTGCTCGAAGAACATCAAACCCCAGAAGAAATTCTGGGAGAGTCAGGACTACTAAAACAGCTAACCAAAAGTTTGAGTGTCATTGGCTCATCAGTGGAACCCTATAATTTTCTACAGGCTAAATTTACTATAGCGCTCGGGTTGACAAAACAGACGACAAGATTGTTAAAGAACTCTGAAGAATTTGGCTGGAGCTTGACCCCGGTCTGGAGAATTGCTTTACCCTGTAGGGAATTGTAATTTTTGTTGTTTTCCGAGAGATAGAGGTTTGCTGTGAAAATTCCCGGTAGTGTCATAACCCTTCTCATCGGTGTTGTGGTCACAGTTGTTAGCTTATGGTACGGACAGAATCATGGTCTGATGCCCGTTGCCGCCTCCGCCGATGCGGAAGAAGTGGATGGCATTTTTAATTACATGATGACCATTGCCACGGGATTATTCCTTTTGGTGGAAGGGGTCTTGGTTTACTGCCTGATCCGCTTTCGCCGTCGCAAGGGCGACCAAACCGATGGCCCTCCAATTGAAGGTAATGTGCCCCTGGAAATTCTCTGGACTGCCATTCCTACGGTAATTGTTTTTACCTTGGCAGTGTATAGCTTTGAGGTGTACAACAACCTGGGCGGATTGGATCCAACCATTTCTAGGGATAATGCCGGTCAGCAGATGGCCCATAACCACATGGGACATATGGGGAGTATGGGTAATATGGTGGCTATGTCTGGGGACGGAGATGTGGCCCTGGGTATTGGTTTGGATAGCGAAGAACAAGGAGTCAAACCCCTGATGGTGGACGTTAAGGGCATTCAGTATGCCTGGATTTTCACCTATCCCGAGACTGGAATTATTTCCGGGGAACTGCACGCCCCCATCGATCGCCCGGTGCAATTGAATATGGAGGCGGGGGATGTGATCCATGCCTTTTGGGTTCCCCAATTACGATTAAAACAGGATGTGATTCCCGGGCGGGGCAGTACTTTGGTGTTTAATGCCAGTACCCCTGGGCAGTATCCGGTGATCTGTGCCGAGTTGTGTGGTGCTTACCATGGAGGCATGAAATCGGTTTTCTACGCCCATACCCCCGAGGAGTATGACGACTGGGTAGCGGCTAATGCTCCGGCTCCGACGGAATCGATGGCAATGACATTGCCCAAAGCGACCACCGCCATGACTCCCGAAGAATACTTGGCCCCCTATGTGAAGGAAATGGGAGTGGAAACCAAGGCATTGGCCCAGTTGAAGGATCAAGTCTCTCCGGTCAAAGATCTGCTTTGATTTGGCTGGAGTACTAACCTTTGGTATGACTGGTCAGTTTTGCCCTAATACTCTGTAAATTTTGACAAATCTAGTAGAAAACTTTTTATGACTACTGCCGCTGAGAATCTAACGGCTAATCATCCCCGCCGCAAATGGACAGATTATTTTACCTTTTGCGTTGACCATAAGGTGATTGGCATTCAATACCTGGTTACATCCTTTCTTTTCTTTTTCATCGGTGGTTCCTTTGCGGAAGCCATGCGGACGGAATTAGCCACTCCCTCCCCGGATTTTGTCCAGCCGGAAATGTATAACCAACTGATGACCCTCCACGGCACGATCATGATCTTTCTCTGGATTGTGCCGGCCGGGGCTGCCTTTGCCAACTATCTCATTCCCCTAATGGTGGGCACAGAGGATATGGCGTTTCCTCGCTTAAATGCCGTGGCTTTTTGGCTCACTCCGCCGGGGGGCATTCTGCTCATCTCCAGCTTTTTTGTCGGGGCACCCCAGGCCGGTTGGACTTCCTATCCCCCTTTAAGTTTGCTCAGTGGCAAATGGGGAGAGGAACTCTGGATTTTGAGTCTGCTTTTGGTAGGAACCTCCTCTATCTTGGGGGCAATTAATTTTGTCACCACCATTTTGAAAATGCGCATCAAGGACATGGATTTGCACAGTATGCCCCTGTTTTGCTGGGCAATGCTGGCCACTTCTTCCTTAATTTTGCTTTCCACTCCGGTGTTGGCATCGGCGTTGATTCTGCTTTCCTTTGACCTCATTGCCGGCACCAGTTTCTTTAACCCAGTGGGTGGGGGAGACCCGGTGGTTTACCAGCACTTATTCTGGTTTTACTCCCATCCGGCGGTGTACATCATGATTTTGCCCTTTTTTGGCGTCATTTCTGAGGTCATCCCTGTCCATGCCCGCAAACCCATCTTTGGCTACCGGGCGATCGCCTATTCGAGTTTGGCCATCAGCTTTTTGGGCTTGATTGTTTGGGCCCACCACATGTTTACCAGTGGCACCCCCGGTTGGTTGCGGATGTTCTTCATGGCCACCACTATGTTGATTGCTGTGCCCACGGGGATCAAAATTTTCAGTTGGTGCGGCACCCTCTGGGGAGGAAAAATCCAACTCAATTCCGCCATGCTGTTTGCCTTTGGCTTCCTGTCTAGCTTCATGATTGGCGGGCTAACCGGGGTAATGGTGGCATCCGTTCCCTTCGATATCCACGTCCACGACACCTATTTTGTGGTAGGACACTTCCATTATGTGCTCTTTGGCGGCAGTGCCTTTGCCCTGTTTTCTGGGGTTTATCACTGGTTCCCTAAAATGACTGGCCGCATGGTCAATGAACCCCTGGGGCGTCTCCACTTCATTCTCACTTTTATCGGCATGAATTTGACCTTTATGCCCATGCATGAACTGGGTCTAATGGGCATGAACCGTCGCATTGCCCTCTACGATGTTGAATTTCAGCCGTTAAACGTGTTGAGCACCATCGGAGCCTACGTTTTAGCCGCTTCCACCATTCCCTTTGTAATCAACGTCTTTTGGAGTCTGTTTAAAGGGGAAAAAGCGGCCCGTAATCCTTGGCGAGCCCTAACTCTAGAATGGCAAACTGCCTCTCCCCCCATCATCGAAAACTTTGAAGAAGAACCGGTGCTCTGGTGTGGTCCCTACGATTTTGGTATTGACACGGAGTTAGTGGACGAGGAAGAAACAGTCCAAACCCTAATTGCCGATGCGGCAGGCAGTTAGCTTCCTGCAACTGCTGTACCTAGGGAGATGTTTAGTTCAATAATTTCCCCCATGGGCTCGTCAGCCAGAAGTTTTCGGCAAAATCCTAGAAATTCAGCAACGATAATTGTCAGTCCTATGCAAACCACTGCTATTAGCTCCGATTTAAACAGCGCCTATACCTCAGGGGAAGCCCATACCCACCACGGCCACCCCGATCTACGGATGTTTGGGGTTGTCCTCTTCCTCGTGGCAGAAAGTGCCATTTTTCTGGGCCTGTTCACCGCCTATTTGATTTACCGCAGTGTGATGCCAGCCTGGCCCCCTGAAGGTACGCCGGAGTTGGAATTACTCTTGCCTGGGGTCAATAGTATTATTTTGATTTCCAGTAGTTTCGTTATGCACAAAGGTCAAGCGGCCATTCGCAATAATGACAATGCTGGGTTGCAAAAGTGGTTTGGCCTCACGGCCATTATGGGCATTATCTTTTTAGCCGGCCAGATGTATGAATATTTCCATCTGGAAATGGGGCTAACCACAAATTTGTTTGCCAGTTGTTTTTATGTTCTCACCGGCTTCCATGGCCTCCACGTTACCTTTGGACTGTTACTAATTCTTTCTGTGCTCTGGCGATCGCGCCAACCGGGCCATTATTCCAGCAAATCCCATTTTGGGGTAGAAGCGGCGGAGTTGTACTGGCATTTCGTCGATGTGGTTTGGATTGTTCTGTTTATCTTGGTTTACTTGCTTTGATGGAAAGGCCCCCTTGCCCTCCGACTTTGGGAGAAAATATACAAAAGCAAGTTCTCTGGTATTACCAAATCTGTAGGGGGTCGATGTCGGGGGCAAACTAAAATTATGCAGATCCAGTTCCTAGGAGCCAAAGCAAAACCAGTCTGGTGATAGGTTGATTTCGTGGCATGATGGAGAATCGGACTGGCACTCTGCCCAGTTTCGCGATCGCCTGAAGTCAAATAACCAAGAAAATTCTTGACCACTACCATGAGTTTACTGGAAATCACCGACGCTGAATTTGAGCAAGAAACCCAAGGGCAAACTAAGCCCGTGTTGGTTTATTTTTGGGCTTCTTGGTGTGGGCCCTGTCGGTTGATGGCCCCCGCTATCCAGGCGATCGCCAAGGATTATGGCGATAAACTCAAAGTGCTCAAGTTGGAAGTGGACCCCAACCCCGCCGCCGTGGCCCAATGCAAAGTAGAAGGGGTACCGGCCCTGCGTCTGTTCAAAAATAATGAACTAGTGATGGCCCATGAAGGGGCGATCGCCAAACCCAAATTACTGGAATTGCTAAAACAGGAATTAGATTTTATTTAAGACGGTGTTTGATTGCCCAAAGCGCCACCTAATAAATGACCAGAACTGTTTCTTTACCATTCTTTTTCCCTAGCCATGGCCGCCGCAATTAAGCCCTTTTACTTCGACATCAGCGACGACGAAATTGAATTTTTTATGGACGGGGCCAGGCAAATCCTCAAATCCGGCACCCTAATTCTCGGCAACCATACCCAGGAGTTTGAAACTGCCTTTGCAGAGTATGTTGGTACGAAACACGCCATTGCCGTTAATAGTGGCACTTCTGGTCTGGAAATTCTCCTGCGGCTGAAGGGAACGGAAAATACCACCGTCCTCGTACCCACCAACACCAACTTTGCCACTGTCGCTTCTGTATTACGGGTGAACAGTGACGTGCAGTATTTGGACATGGACCCCAAAACCTTTGCTCCTTCCCTGGCCATGGTTAAGGAAGCGGTGGAGGACAAAAGTTATCCCAAACCCCTATCTGGAGTCTTTTGGGTGCATATTGGCGGTGTAATTTCCCCAGAATTCCCTGCAGTGGTGGAATACTGCCATAGTCAGGGGCTCCATGTTTGGGAAGATACGGCCCATGCCCACGGCAGTCAATTTCAGGGAAAACAGGCGGGCAACTTGGCCGATGGAGCGTCCTTTTCCTTTTTCCCCACCAAGGTGATGACCACCTTTGAAGGCGGCATGGTCACCCTCAATGATGACGAGGAAGACACCATTGCCCGTTCATTGCGCAATCAGGGCAAACGGGGCATGAACTTTGGCGGCCTACACACGGATTTTGGTAATAGTACCCGCATGACGGAAATCCACGCTCTGCTGGGACAAATTCACCTGGCCAAGTTAACGAAGATGTTGGCCACCAGACAAAGGGCCTACGAACTAATCACAGCTCCCCTGAGGGAAGCGGGCATTGAATTTGTGTCTACTGACCATATGGACAGGGCTAGCCAGTACAAATTAATGGTTCTACTGCCGGAGGGTAAAACCCCAGCCCAAATGAAGCAGGCTCTAGCGGCGGAAGAAATTTATTTGGGGGGTACGGTGTACGAAATTCCCTGTCATTTACAGCCGGTGTTCAAAGATGTGTGTCCCGGCCAATCTTTTCCCAATGCGGAAACTTGGTGTCCCCGTCATATCTGTCCTCCCTTAACCTCCGGTACTACTCCAGAGGAAGCGGCCAGGGTAGGGGAAGCGCTGGTGCGCCATCTAAAGTCATGCGCCATCTAAAGTCATAAGATTAAGCCATAAATTACTGTTTATTGGGCGATCGCCTCTGCTTCTTCAGTGTGACTGCCCCTTAATAAACTGGAAATTTCATCGCTGTATTTAAAAAACTCCGGTTCCCGCTTGATTTTATAGGTGCGATTTTTCGGAGTTTCTTCATCCCCCGGCAGGTTGATGGTCAGTTCCCGTTGAATGGTGCCGGGACGGGAGCTCAACACATAGACCCGTTGGGCTAAAAATACGGCCTCTTCTACGTCGTGGGTAATCATCAGAATGCTACATTGCAGTCTTTGCCAAATGTCGATTAGATATTCATGCATCCTTTCCTTGGTTTGAATATCTAGTGCCCCAAAGGGTTCATCCATTAACAAGACTTTCGGATGGCAGGCTAAAGACCTGGCGATCGCCACCCGTTGCTTCATGCCCCCTGACAATTCCCTGGGATAGGCCTGGGCAAAATTTACTAAACCCACCACGTCTAAATAATAGCTAGCGGTGTCAAACCTTTCCTTTTGGGAACAGCCTTGGAGTTTCAAGCCAAACTCGACATTTTCCTGCACCGTCATCCAGGGAAAAAGACTGTAATGCTGAAAAACCATGCCCCGGTCCGCCCCTGGCCCCGTTACCTTTTGTCCATCCACATTGATCGTGCCGGAAGTCGGAGTATCTAAGCCAGCAATTAACCTCAAAAGAGTCGATTTGCCGGAACCAGAAGCTCCCACTGCACAAACAAATTCCCCGGTTTCGATGTGCATATTGATATTTTTTAGGGCCACCACTGAGCCCCGTTTGCCGACAAAAATCCGATTTAAGTCAGTTATTTCTAGATGCATAATTTTTACTAGTTACAATTAATACAATTAATTTGATGATTGGGCAATGATCACAAAAATGCTTGATTACTGTTCCAGAGACCATTTACAAGTGAGTCTGAGGATGAGGCGAAATGATAAATCCAAAGCAAAACCAATTAAGCCCAGCACTATTAGGCAAGCAAAAATTTCATCGGTTTTCAAAAATTTCTGAGCTAGCAAAATACGTTTCCCTAAGCCATTGTCAGCCGCCACCAATTCCGCCACCACCACCAAGTTCCAAGCTGCCGCCATATTAATCCGGAATGCGTCAAGAATATTAGGGATGATGTAGGGGGTAATAACCTTAAATAAAACTTGTTTCCGTAATCCCCCCAGGGTATAGGTAACTTCAATTAACTCCTTGGGGATAA
Organism: Synechocystis sp. LEGE 06083; assembly: GCF_015207725.1. Classification (NCBI taxonomy): domain Bacteria; kingdom Bacillati; phylum Cyanobacteriota; class Cyanophyceae; order Synechococcales; family Merismopediaceae; genus Synechocystis; species Synechocystis sp. LEGE 06083. The sequence continues at coordinate 15,272 of NZ_JADEWJ010000015.1, read as the reverse complement.
ACTTGACCGCATCCATAATCATCAGGGTATTAAAAAATATTGTCCCAATGAAAATCAAGGCAATTTTTGAAGCTTCATCAATGCCGAGATAAATAATTAACAGCGGGATAAAAGCTGGGGCTGGCATGTAACGCACCACACCAATAATTGGCTCCGTTAAACTGCGTATGCTGGGAAATGTGCCCATTAAAATCCCTAAGGGAATAGCCACCAATCCCCCTAAAAAAAATCCCCCTACCACTCGACCAAAGCTAGTCAGGGAATCTTGGATTAAAAATCCATCATTAAACAATTCTATTAAGGCTTGAACTACTGACTGGGGGGAAGGGAGAAAAACATCACTCACAGTAGGTAAGGATGAAAGCAAGGCCCACAATACCAAGGGAATGATGATCGATAAGGACATTAACGACCATTTGAGCGATTCCGGTATCTCTCCACCAATGCGCCAAAAAACTGTGGGTTGTAGGGATTTTTTAGGAGAATAATTTGGTAACTTATCTTGGGCAATAGTCATAATATTAGGGAAGTTGATTGGTTAACAGAGTGAACAAATTGTCACAAAGAAAAATCAAAATCCCTCCGATTACTCATTAAAGGAGGCAACTTAAACCAAAGGCTAAGCTTGGCCAGCTAATGTTTTAACAAACTGGGAGTCAAGGATTTTATTTAAGTCAGGAGACTGTTTAATAAAGCCGACTTTAATCATAAAATCTGCCATTTTTTGAGCGGCAAAAGGCATGTGGACCATGCTATCTCCGGGACTAAAAGCTTCTAAGTTTTCTTCCAGAGTTAAAAAGCGGGTGCCATCTTTAAATAGTTGCAGTTCCTCTTGGCTCACCCCTGCTCGTTTAGCCATAATTTCATCGGATTTCTCAGGATTTTCTTCCATAAATTTACGAATATCAAACCAAGTGTTCACTAAAGCTTGAACCTGCTCTGGCTTTTCTTGAATTAATTTTTCCGTCACCACTAAAAGATCGGGAATAGCTCCGGGAAATTCAGCGGAAGTGACTAACTCCTTGGAGCCTTCTCGTTTTAGAGCTGTTAACCAAAAGGGAGGAAATGCCCCCACTGCGTCCACCTGTCCCGCTGCAAAAGCTGCCGCTGCGGCCCCAGTTTCTAGGGGTTTGATCACGACGTCGTCCCTGGTCATACCTTCCCTTTCCAGAGCCAAACTAAGCAGAAAATCGTCCACTACCCCTTCTTCGATCGCCACGGTTTTGCCTTTGAGTTCCTGGACGGAGTTAATGTCTGCGGTGACAATAATTTTGTCATTGCCGGCGGAGTTATCGTTAACCAGTACGGCTACTTCTCCGTTGACTGCTTCCCCCGCAAAGGAAATGGTGTCGTTCAGGGTTTGGCTATTGCCGTCCAATTGTCCCGCCGCCAGGGCCTGCATGGATTCCAGGTAACCGTCAAACCATTTCATTTCTACGTTGACCCCGTTTTTGGCAAATAGGCCTTCTTCTTCGGCGATCGCCCAGGGCCACCAGCCAGCCCAGTTACTATAACCAATGACGATGGGGGGCCCTTCTACTGCGGGGCTAGGAGATTGAGATTGCTCTGGCGTTTGGGCACAACTAACCGTCAACAATATCGTACTACAAAAAATTAAGATTAAAGAAATTAAACTACGTCTCGGCATCAGAAGTTTCTCCACTAATAACTGCTATTATTTAAAGCTAAAAAGCAAGATTTTACTGTGTTGATTTTGACTTTTTAAATAGGATTTAAACATTAGCTATGACTGGAATTTTGATTTGCTGTTTAACCCAGCTAAGCCAAGTAGCCAAACCTTCTCCGGTTTTAGCGGACACAGGAATGATGGTCACATGGGGATTCATAGAACGGACATTGGCGGCTAATTTTTCTAAATCAATGTCTAAATGGGGCATCAGATCAATTTTGGTAATTAACAAACAATCTGCTTCCTGAAACATGATGGGATATTTCAGGGGTTTATCCTCTCCCTCCGTGATGCTCAACAGAGCAACTTTGGCATGTTCCCCCACTTCAAATTCCGCTGGGCATACCAAATTTCCGACATTTTCCACCAGCACTAAATCAAATTCCTGGGGATTATAATCCTCTTTAAAACGATGGATGCCCCCCGCCACCATTTTGGAGTCTAAATGACAGGAACGGCCGGTGTTAATGGCAATTACAGGACTACCATATTGCCGCAGGCGATCGGCATCTAATTCGGTGGTCATATCCCCTTCAATTACGGCCATTTTTAACTCACCTTGGAGGGCCGCCAGGGTTTTTTCTAACAGGACGGTTTTCCCTGCTCCTGGGCTACTCATTAGGTTCAGACAAGTAATTCCCCAGTCATCGAAATGGGCTCTATTATGGTCTGCCCCAGCCTGGTTGGCATGGAGCAAATTCAGACCGATCACCGTGTCAATGGATTGGTGCATAGTTTCTTGGCAGTAACAGTGGACAAATAAAAAAATTTGGTCTCGGTGGGTTAGGGGCTAAACCGGAGTGCACTGATGATGTTCAATCCGGTCAATTTTCAGCTCTCGCCCAGAGCGAATATCCTCCATGGGCGATCGACAGGTTGGGCAAGAATATTGCAAACCAATTTCGGGGCGATATTCCGTTTGACAGGGATGGCAATAAGCAACTAAAGGCACATCTTTAATTACTAATTCCACCCCCTCCAAAAAGGTTTGCTTGGTCTGCACTTCAAAAGCAAATTGTAAACTCACTGGTTCCACGCAGGTGAACTGACCCACAAGAAGGTGGATCTTGGTAATTTGGGGCTTTTCAATTTGTTGATCAAACCAATCCTGAATAGTCATAATCAGGGCTTTGGTCATGTCTGTTTCATGCATTTTTACCTCTCCCAAAGGCGATCGCCGATTATTTTGGAGTCATAAACTCGACAATGATTAGTTAAGTTGCAGTTATTATTGCCAAGGCTCATCTACTTCCATATTGGCTTCAGCATTGATGTAGGAGGGCTTTTCCTTACGGGGTAGTTGTTCTGAGACTACGAGGTGGGCCATGGTGTCGCAAATTACCCTGGTGGCCATCAAGGAAGTCATATCGCTGATGTCGTAGGGAGGGGAAACTTCCACCACTTCCATACCACAAACATTAGTTTCGCGAATAATACGTTTCAATAAGTACAAAGCTTCCCGGGGCAGTAAGCCGCCGGGTTCTGGCCAGCCGGTGCCGGGGACAAAACCTGCATCAATGCAGTCAATGTCAAAACTAATCCAAACGCAGTCGGTGCCATCGGTGGCCCGGGCAATGGCGAAGTCCGCCGCCGCATCTAAGCCCATTTCGATAATATCGGTGACGGTCAAGATATTGGTGGCCCGTTCCCGACAAACTTTGACCCCCTGCCGGGGTACTTGCCAACCGCCAATGCCCAATTGGACTAAATTCTTGGCTGGGGCGTTGGCCATGTTGGTGGCATGGAACCAGGGACAGGTATGCATCCGTTCGTCTAAATCCGTTTCCTGGGTATCCACATGGCGATCGAAATGGATGATGCCAACTTTTTTATCCCCCAGGTGGCGGCAGATGCCCCGCACGGTGGGAAAACCAATGGAATGATCACCGCCCAGAATAATCGGAAAGGCCCCAGAGCTGAAAATGTGGGCAATACCTTTGGAAATTTGGTCAAAGGATTTTTCGTTGTTGGCGGGAATGGTGAAAATGTCCCCCACGTCACAGAGGCTAATTTGCTCCCGCAAATCCACCCCCATTTCAAAGTTGTAAGGGGTATAAAGGGCGGAAATACGACGAATACCCTGGGGACCAAAACGGGTACCTGGTCGATAGGTGGTGCCGGAATCATGGGGAACTCCGACGATCGCCACATCGTAATTGCCGACGTCACGGACATCCTCCAGATAGGGCGCTTTCATGAAAGTGTTGATGCCCGCATAGTGGGGCAATTCACCCCGGGAGAAGGTGGGAATGGAGCGGTCCTTAATGCTGGCAGCGGCTTCTAAGCCATAGGTTAGCCCTTGATCCACTTCTTGTTGCCAACCGGTTAGGGGTAACCGAGTTTCCTTCACTAGGGCTTCTTCGGCTTCAGAAGGGGGACGGAATGGGGTGGCATCGCTCATAGGTAATTACTAGCTAAACAACAAAATTTGCCCAGGAGTTATTAATGACACCTAAGCGCTGGTCATTAAAGTCTCCCGGGCTTTTGTCCCGCCGTGTAGCTAGTGGCAAAAATCTTTACAAAACCTAGCCTGTTTCTCTCGGACCAGCCATTCCCCACATCCGGGAATCGGAACCCTAGAAACAATATCCCCTACCCTAGCTAGGGATGCTCAACTTGACTGTGTTCTGTGCTACTTTTTGCCGGCGATCGCCAAACTGCAGTGTAAAGTTTTGCATCAGCTTTTGCCCCATGGCCAGGGATTGGTCATAACTTTGCGATAACCTGAATAGGGAGAAAAATCAGAAGTCTAACACCAGCGGTGTGGTTGCCAATTAACCTAACTACCCAGCAACACGAACTCAATCAAAATTGCCTAGCCAATGCAAGAAGCTGCCATCCCATCCAATGAACAGCAGCGCTTAGCCCATCTACAGAATCTCAACATTCTTGATACGCCAAGCGATGAGAAGTTTGAGCGCATTACTCGGCTATTGTGTCGGGTATTGGATATGCCAGTGGCCGCCATTTCTTTAGTTGACGAAAATCGCCAATGGTTTAAATCCATTCGAGGCTCGGACCTAACCGAAACTCCTCGCGGTATTTCCTTTTGTGCCCACACAATTTTGGAGGATCGCACCCTAATTATCCCCGATGCCCTATCCGACCCCCGTTTTGCCGATAACCCCCTGGTGATAGCTCCGCCCCACATCCGATTTTATGCTGGTCATCCCCTGAAAATGCTGGATAACATTCATGTGGGCACCCTCTGTGTCTATGACACCAAGCCCAGGGAAATGTCCGACGACGATATTCAGTTTTTAGAAGACCTGTCAGTTACCGTAGCTAATGAGCTAAAGGCCTACATGCTTAAGAGCTTCTTTACGGTTTAGTAGGGTACAAATTCAGTCATAGCAAAAAAGTTAGGAACTGTAGGGATGGAAGCTAAATTACCGCAAAATGAGGAGCAACGCCTGACCGTTTTAAGGCAACTCAACATTCTGGATACTCCAATCGAAGAGAGATTTGAGCGCATTACCCGTATGGTCTGCCGGTCCCTCAAAGTACCCATCGCCGCTGTATCGATGGTTGATGAATCACGCCAGTGGTTTAAATCCATTCAAGGACTAAGCGCTGCCGAAACTCCCCGGGAAATTGCCTTTTGCGCCCACGCCATTCTGAAGGATGAATTGCTCTTGGTCAAAGATGCCACCCAGGATGAACGTTTTGCTGACAATCCCTTGGTAACCGATGAGCCTTTCATCCGGTTTTATGCTGGTTATCCCCTCAACTTGGGCCAAGACTTCCATGTGGGTACCCTCTGTGCCATTGATCGAGTACCCAGGGATTTGTCAACGGAAGAACAGGAAATCCTCTACGATCTCTCCAAAATGGTGGAGTCCGAACTAGCGGCGATCGCCCTGTCCGAGGCTCAAATGCAGTTAATTCAAGAATTGGACGAACTTGAAAGGGTGGCCATGCTCGATAGCCTGACCAGACTATGGAATCGCTTGGGTATCGAAACCCTACTACAACGGGAGTGGGACTACGCCACCCGCAAAGATTCCCCCATTGCCATTGTCATGATTGATTTTGACAACTTCAAACAGATCAATGATCAATACGGTCATCTAGTGGGCGATGAGGTTCTACAGGGTAGTTCACGTTTAATCATTTCTGCACTGCGTTCCTATGATGCTTTGGGAAGATGGGGAGGAGATGAATTTATGCTTATCCTGCCTGGTTCCAGCCGAGAACAAACCGCCCTACTCCTAGAAAGAATTCAAGCCGCCATTGCCCAAAACCCAGTGCCGACATCCGTGGGTCCATTGACAATCAGTTTGAGTATGGGGGGAGTCAGTGTGTTTGCTAAGGAGAGTGACGAACTCAAGCATTGGGTGGAACAGGCAGATAATCAGTTGATGAAGGTCAAGCGCCTTGGTAAGGGCAATTTTCGGTTGGCAGAATAATAAATCACAACTAATTTGATGGGAGAGAGGAGATAGATCTAGTCTATTTGTCACTGTTGGTTCAAGGCAATGGTCCAATGCGGGATAGGAGCGATCGCCTGTGCAGACGGAGACTGATCAACTCATCTATCCCCAAACCACCGATGATGAAGGCCGCAAATAAGGAGCCCATTCTATTGGCCGGTGTGGATAACACCAGGATGGCGATCGCCAGAGCTACGAAAAATAAGCCAAAAAAAGATCTGATTACCAACTCTTGCTTTGACCTAGTAACTTGCCGGCCAGTACTTTTTTTCATGGTGCAATTCCTCACAAAAAATCAGGTTTAGGTAATAACAAAATTGACCAATTTTCCCGGCACCACAATCACCTTTTTGATGGTTTTGCCGGCCAAATAACGTTGGGCTAAATCGGAATTACGGGCCAATTCCTCCAATTGGGCTTTGTCGGCTCCAGCAGGAACGGTGATGGTACCACGGGTTTTGCCTAGCACCTGGATCACCAAAGTAATTTCGTCCAACACTAGGGCTGTGGGGTCTGCCTGCAACCAGGACTGTTGGTGAATGGAGTCAGTACGACCTAAACGGTGCCACAATTCCTCGGTCAAATGGGGCGCAAAGGGAGCAAGGAGTAACAGCAGGGTTTCAATGCCCTCTTGGTAAACGGGGGAAGGGGTTAAGTCCGTGGCCGCTATCAGGGCGTTACTGAGTTTCATCATTTCAGAAATGGCGGTGTTGAACTGATAATCGTCGTTCAAATCCTCCGCCACTTCTTTGATGGCCCCATGGATAACTCGTCGCAGATCTTTCTCCGCTTTAGTTAAAGGGTCATTGCTAGTCAATGTTTCTGGGCGATCGCCAATGTAGTCGGTCACTAAGCGCCAAACCCGATTGAGAAAACGGAATTGCCCTTCCACGTCCGCATCGTCCCATTCCAAATCCTTTTCTGGAGGGGCTTTAAAGAGGATAAACATCCTGGCCGTATCCGCTCCATACTTAGCCAGCACTTCCTGGGGATCAACACCATTAAATTTAGACTTGGACATCTTTTCGTAGAAAACCTGTAACGGTTCACCACTATCGGGATCTTTGGGATCCTTGGCATCAATTACCTGTCGCCCCGTTTGCAAATCCTTCGCCGGCACGTATTTACCTGTGGTGGGATTTTTGTAGGTAATGCCCTGCACCATGCCCTGGGTTAATAATTTTTGGAACGGTTCTTTGACCGCAATTAATTGGCGATCGGCCAAAACCTTAGTGAAAAAGCGGGAGTAAAGCAAATGCAAAATGGCATGTTCAATGCCCCCCACATATTGGTCCACCGGCAACCAGTGGGCAACTTTTTCCCCATCAAAAGGCAACTCGGTATTTTGGGCATCGGCATAACGCAGGAAATACCAGGAAGAATCAATGAAAGTATCCATGGTGTCCGTTTCCCGCCGGGCTGGTTTACCGCATTTTGGACACGGCACATTCAGCCAATCCGTCAACTTCGCTAGGGGAGAAGGGCCCCGCCCAGAAAATTTCACATTATCCGGTAACTCCACCGGCAAATCTTGGCTTGGTACAGGCACCGCTCCACAGTCATCGCAATGAATAATGGGAATGGGACAGCCCCAATACCGTTGTCGAGAAATCAACCAATCTCGCAGACGATATTGCACCTTGGCGCGGCCATAATCATGATCTTCTGCGAACTTAATAATGGCTTCTTTTGCTTTGGGGGAAGCCATGCCGGTGAACTGGGCCGAGTTAACCATTACCCCGGCTTCCGTGTAGGCTGCCCCTAGTTCTACATCATTGTTATCAGCATCGTCGGGAACAATAACCACTTGGATGGGGAGATGGTTATCCTGGGCAAATTTAAAGTCCCGTTGGTCATGGGCTGGCACCCCCATCACTGCCCCGGTGCCGTATTCGTATAAAACATAATCGGCAATGAGAATGGGAATTTCTTTACCGTTAAAGGGATTAATGGCTACTCCGCCGGTTCGAACGCCCCGTTTCGGTTTATCTTCCGCTGTCCGTTCAATTTCACTTTCCTTGGCCATCAAAGCCACAAAATCTGCCACTGTTTGCTTTTGAGCCGCTGTGGTCACTACTTTAGTTAAAGGGTGTTCTGGCGCTAAAACCACATAGGTGACGCCGTACACCGTATCGGGGCGGGTGGTAAAAACGGCAATTTTTTCATCACTGTCTTTGATGGGAAATTCCAGATAGGCGCCCACCGATTTACCAATCCAATGGGATTGCATCAGTTTGACCCGTTCCGGCCAGCCATCAAGCTTATCTAAATCATTTAACAGGGCTTCAGCGTAATCGGTAATTTTTAAAAACCATTGCCGTAATAATTTGCGCTCCACCATGGCGCCCGATCGCCAGGATCGCCCTTCTCCATCAACCTGTTCGTTGGCCAACACGGTTTGATCAATGGGGTCCCAATTGACGGTGGCTTCTTTTTGGTAAGCCAGACCAGCCTGGAAAAATTGCAGAAATAACCATTGGGTCCAACGGTAATAGTCCGGGGCACAGGTGGCCACTTCCCGTTCCCAATCGATGGAAAGCCCCAACTGTTGTAATTGGGCCCGCATCTGGGCAATATTTTTTTCCGTCCACTGCTTGGGGGGAATCCCCCGCTCAATGGCAGCATTCTCCGCTGGCAAACCAAAGGCATCCCAACCCATGGGGTGGAGCACCTGATAACCCTGCATCCTTTTCAGCCGGGCAATGACATCGGTGATGGTGTAGTTACGCACATGGCCCATGTGGAGATTCCCGGAAGGATAGGGAAACATGGAGAGGGCATAAAATTTGGGCAAATCGGAGGCGACAGGGGTTTTGTCCAGTCCCCATTCAGCCCAGCTTTGTTGCCATTTTTGCTCGATTTCACCAGCGTTGTATGGGGATGCCACGACGACCAAGATCTCCTAAGCCCAGTTGATTACAGGCTTGTTAGTATACCATTCTGTCCTGGGCCTAGGTTTGGGCCTTTACCGTCCTAGACCAATGGCTTTGTAGAGGTTAAGATGCGCGATTATGGAAACCATTCAACTCAACGTACGCCAAACAATTATTGTCGCAATCTTAGTGCTTTACGTTGGCAAATATCTCACTAAAAAAATCAAATTTTTGCAGAGCTTTAACATCCCCGATGCCGTTTCCGGTGGGGTATTGGCTTCTCTCTTTTTCGGGCTAATTTATGGAATTTTTCGTACAGAAATAGCCTTTGATTTTCCCATTCGGGATGCTTTTTTAATTATTTTCTTTACCTGTATTGGTCTCTCTTCTAAACTCAAAACTTTGCTCCAGGGTGGAAAACCCCTGTTAATTCTGTTGGGGCTGGCGGTGGGCTTTTTAGTGGTGCAGAACTTAGTCGGGCTTGCCATGGCTTCGTTGTTGGGACAGGCGTTACCGGTGGGCTTACTCTCCGGGTCCATCTCCCTTAGTGGTGGCCATGGTACGGCGATCGCCTGGTCTCCCCTTTTTTACCAGAGCGGCATTACCAACGCACCGGAAATTGCCATAGCCTGCGCCACTTTTGGTTTGGTGTTTGGGGGCATTGTGGGAGGGCCCATCGCCAAATTTTTAATCATTCGTAACCAATTACAACCGGATGCCAACGGCGAAGATTTAACCATTAGCATCCGGCGGGACCAGGAGAATGTGCAAATTGACTACAACACCATGCTCCAATCCATTTTGGTCATTGGTCTAACCATCGGCTTAGGCTTTGAACTCAACGTGGCGATCGCCGGCCTGGGACTGATGTTGCCGGCCTTTGTCTCCTGTTTGCTGGCAGGTATCATTCTCACCAATACCATTCCCCTCGTGTTCAAACAATTTCCTTGGCCAGCGGAAACCCCTTCCCTAGCTTTAATTTCCGACGTTAGTTTGGGACTATTCCTGGCCATTTCCCTGATGAGCTTACAACTCTGGACTTTGGCTGACATTGGCGGAGTGATTGCCATTATCCTCCTAGTCCAATTCATGGCCACAGTAATTTACACCGTTGTCGTTGTTTTCCCTCTCATGGGCCAGGACTACAACGCGGCGGTGATCTCCTCCGGCTATTCCGGTTTAACCCTGGGGGCTACCCCCACGGCGATCGCCAATATGACCGCAGTGACAGAAAAGTTCGGTGCTGCCCCCCAGGCCTTCATCGTTGTGCCCCTGGTGGGAGCTTTCTTCATTGACATTGCCAACGCCTTTGTCATCCAGCAATTTCTCAATTTCCTTGGCTAGGCCGAACTGTGGCGGCAAGGATGATCAGGATTATTAATGCCCAGCAACAGCCACCCCAACCCGGAGGCTAGAGTGGACTCAGTTGCCAAAACATGACAGGATCTGAATCGGCACAGAGCTTTTCGGGTAAGAATGGAAACGAAAACTAACCACTCCTTCCTCCGAATTTAGGCAGAGTTTGTACCCAAAACCTACTTCGGATCTAACCTGCTAAGGAAAGTCAGCCCCAATAAAACCGATTTAGTCTGTTTTTGCCATTGCTTAGAAACCGTTCAGTTAACGGCTCCCAGCACCCACAGGGGTTTTAGTGCTAGGGGTGGGAAGTTGATACTCCCGCAGACTGGGGAACAGAAAATGATTCTCTTCCACATACTGGGCCCCAAACAATCCCTTCTCGGCCCAAAAATATCGATCAGTGGTGTGCTCGTTTCGTTTTACAATGAGCAAGGCCGGGGGCTGAATTTCGTTAGCTTGGATGTAGCGACGAGCGGCCGTGACGGGCTTATCCTCGCCGCTTTCAATATTAAACTGAGGAACAAGCTCCAAAATCTTACGACCTTCTTGACGACGACGACTCTTCCGTTTGCGTTTGCGTGCCAACCCAGTTACCTCCTATTTCAGCGATATGCTGTAATGATAGTTACAAAAGCCGTGTCGATTATATCCGGTCTAATTCTAAATATCAAGCCTCTCCAGCCCTTGCGGTGCTAAGGGGATCGCTGATTCTAAACACCATTTAGGTAGGGTTTCACCCCCAAAACTGCCCCCCAGGGCCATAAATAGACCAATTTAAATCTTAATATTTCTTAACATTTCTTCCGGGGCCTGGCCCCACCATAAGCTCCATGGCTGGTTCCATTTCATCAATGTATTCCCCCAGTGCCGGGTTGATTGCCCTTTGTCAGTCGCAGGTTCGGCTTTTGCAACAGGGATTGCAGGTGGACTGGTGTGGCGTTTATCTAAACCAAGAAGAAACGGAGCAGGGGTTGGTACCGTTGGTGGTTTCCCATAGTCCAACAGTAGCTGAATCGCAAAGTTATGGGTTAATCAGTCTACCACAAGGGGAAGCTTCTCCCCCGACAGACGATTTGTCTTTGCCAGCGGTTCCCGTGGGGGTGGGTCAGTTAAGTCGCCGCAGTCGGTTGGAGCCTCCCCCCTTCGATGCGGACAAACGCTTGGTTTTACCTCTGGTTTACGGGGAAGAAATGGTGGGACTGTTGGTAATTCATCGCAGTCAGGGCCAGTGGCATGGGGAGGAAATGGTGCAGTTGGAGGCGATCGCCAAATCTTTAGCGGTGGCCTGCCTATTGGATCAACAACAGGATTGGTACCGCCAGGCCTGGGAGGAGCAAAATCAACAATACCAGTGGGAGCGACAACATTGGGCTGACCTCTTGCACCAACTCCGCAATCCCCTCACTGCCCTAAAAACGTTTAGTAAGCTACTGCTCAAACGTTGGCAGGGGGACGACAAAAGTCAACAGGTGGTGGAAGGCATTGTGCGCCAGGGGGAACATCTCCAGGAGTTGTTACAAAGTTTTGAAGCGAGCCAACATCAAGGCCCTGAGACAGTGCCCCTTTTGCCAAGCGATCCAGCGGCCACAATCCAGGTTTTGCCTCCGGCGGATCATGACGAAACTATGCCCCTGGCCAGTTTTTCCCTAACGGAAGTTTTGCCCCCTATTTTGCTGGCCCACCAGGCGATCGCCGCCGAGAGAAATATTACTTTAACGGCCCAAATTGCTTTGATTGATGCCCTGGTGATTGCTAACCGTTTAGCTTTGCGGGAAGTGGTTAATAATCTTTTAGACAATGCCATTAAATACACTCCCAACGGTGGCCGGGTAGAAGTTAATCTTGCCTTAGAAACCGGCCGATCTTCTGGCACGGATTGGGTCACATTGGCGATCGCCGACACGGGTTATGGCATTCCCCAGGAGGATCAAGAAAGGATTTTTGAGCGCAATTATCGGGGAACCCAAGCCCAGGGGCCTATTGGCGGCACAGGTTTAGGCTTGGCGATCGTGGCGGATCTAGTAGCCCAAATGGGGGGCAAAATTACTGTCACTAGCCCCAATGGTTTATCTGCCAATAGGAATCGCCCAGGCTCTACTTTCACTCTTTGGCTAACCCCTGGGGAAGAGCCTAGTTGACATCGAAATCGAACCCAGTTTTCTTGCCCTCACCCTAGCTCCAGTCCTGACTGGTATCACAAAGGAAATTTTCTTGTAAAACCCTTGCTAATGGATAGGGACAGACTTCAGGAAAGACACGAATAGGCAGGTTGGTCTCCCGTAAAGCTAGATCCATCCCCGCTTCAAAGCCATCCTCCAATGCTTGGGGTAAACGGGACTTTAAGCTAGGGTTCTGGAGTAGATGGCGGCGAATGGCCCGACGTTGCTCCCGAATAGTAAGAAACCAACTACGGGAACGCTGTTCCGGCTGTAATTCCCACTTCAATAAATGACCCAGTAAAACGGCCAAACGGCTGACTAATTCACGATATTGTTGCCTTCCTAAAGCTTCTATCTCCTCTTTGAGATGTTGCCAATCCAGTAATGACGGCTGTTGATTGTTCAAAGCTTGGGCTTGGCTCTGGGTCCAGGCATAAAAGTCCTGCTCGTACAAACCAGAATGTTCCATAACACATATTAATTCTGTGGTTTTTGGTTTAACACTTTGTCAATCCTACTTGTTCTCTCCAGTAACCCAAGCTCCACTTTCACTCCGTAGTTACCACCTGACAACTACTTCTATCATTTTTCCCAGGTGAGAATAATATTTTCTGATTTACAAATGAACTGGGCATGGCGCAGAGCCGTTTTAGCAATAGCTCCAAACAAGTTAATTTTGAGCGTTGCATCCTAGTTAAAAACTGTCTTTCCTGGCAATTTTTGACCGCATATCTCTACCCGTCACAGATTCGATTATTTTGTTACGGTGAGAAGCGGGTTGATAAAGCATCGTAAAATCAACTTCGACGACAATAATGGCGATCGCCAAGGCCCATGTTAGAAAGCAAACTCGAAAATCTGCAGCAATTCTTTCAGGAGTTAGACCGGGCTTTAATTGCCTATTCCGGTGGAGTGGATAGCACCCTAGTGGCGAAAGTAGCCTACGACGTATTGGGGGCCAATGCCGTGGCTATCACCGCCGTTTCCCCTTCCCTATTACCAGAAGAATTGGAAGATGCCCAGGCCCAGGCCGAATGGATTGGCATTACCCACGAATTGGTGCAAACCCATGAAATGGCCAACCCCAACTACACAGCCAACCCTGAAAACCGTTGTTATTTTTGCAAAAGTGAACTCCACGACACCCTCAAACCCTTAGCTTTGGCCCGGGGTTATAGCTACGTTATTGATGGGGTCAATGGGGATGATCTACGGGATTATCGCCCCGGCATCCAAGCAGCTAAGGAACGGGGGGGGCGATCGCCATTGGCCGAATTGCAAATTAGTAAGTTAGAAGTGCGGCAACTTTCCCAATTATTGGGCTTGCCCTGGTGGGATAAACCAGCCCAACCTTGCTTGAGTTCCCGTTTTCCCTACGGAGAAGAAATTACAGTGGAAAAACTACAGCGGGTCGGCCGGGCAGAAATTTATCTCCGTCGTCTCGGTTATCCCCAGGTCAGGGTACGCTCAGAGCAAAATTTGGCCCGCATTGAATTGCCCCCGGAACAGATCCAGCAGTTTGTACAAGCTGTGTCCCTAGGGGAATTGGTGCAAACCTTTCAAAACTTAGGTTTCCTGTACGTCACCCTAGATTTAGAAGGTTATCAGAGTGGCAAACTCAATCGAGTTTTGACCAAAGCCAATGGGATTCCAGCCTAGTTTTTGGGGGGAGAGCAAAAGAACAAGGCCCATGCTAAGCCCAACCCTGTAGCTTATAGATAACCAGCCCTAGGTATTCCTTCAGAGCCATGGTGGTCAGTTGCAAACTTTTGGCATCGGGCATAAAACCAAGGATAACGTTGGCAAGGTTGAAATTATTTCTGCCCAACGGTTGACTCAAAAAGTCAGTAGCGGCCGGGATGACATTGATACCCAACTTTTCAAACACCCTTTTGGCCCTGGGCATGTGGTAACCAGAGGTGACTAGGATAATGGTGTTTATGCCTCGTTGCTGGAGAATTTTCTGGGTAAAAACCGCATTTTGCCTGGTATTGAGGGATTTCTCTTCTTTAATAATGGCTTCCCTGGGTACCCCCAGCCGTTGCAGCAGTAGGGCCATATCCTCCGCTTCTGAACTGGCCACTGTACCCAGCCAAGGAATCCTGCCTCCGGTGGCAATGATGTAGGGTGCTTTGCCCTCTTGGTAAATTTGGGCGCCGTAAATAACCCGATCGCCAGCTTCGGCCACTTCCGGAAATTGGCGGGGATAGGTGGCTTGGTAAAGTCCTCCCCCCAAAATCACAATGACTGGAGCCTCGGGTAAATCCTCCGTCGGTAAATATCGGTACTCCAGGGTTCGTAGGAGGGCATCACTGACCCAGCTATTGGCGCTGACCAGCAAAATTGCCAATGCTATCAAGGCGAACCATTGTATCCCCGACTGTTGTCGCCAACTCCAAAAACCGATCCCCAGCAGTAGCAACGAAACCAACCCCAGGGGATAGAGGAATAGGGGCAAAAGTTTAGAGAGAAAAACGAACATAAACATTGAGGAGGACGTTTAAATGCCCATTTAAATGCCCATTTTTGCCAGTTTTGCTCAATCAATCAGGGAAAAGAGCATTTCACCGCCACAGACCAGTTGCCCATCCACCCGGGCTTCCCCCTGCATTTTGGCAATGCGTTGCATTTTAAAGGATTGCAACTCCACCGTCATGATCAGTTGATCCCCCGGTACCACCGGTCGCCGGAACCGTACCCCGTCAATGCCAGCAAAGGCAAAAAATTTCCCCCGCATCCCCGGCAGTTGGGTTAAAAT
>NZ_JADEWJ010000193.1:0-7360 GCF_015207725.1 Synechocystis sp. LEGE 06083 | reverse complement strand
CCCTATCAGTCCGGCTACGCTAGTGACCAAACGCACCCGCCCCAAAAATTCTGGCTCAAAGCCCAACTCGTTGGTGGTGAAATAGAAAAAGGCTGACTCGGCGCTGGGGGTTGCTTGCCAAAAGAAAATAAACAGAGTGGGCAACAGAATGGTTTTTTGGCGCACTGCCTGCCAAACCAATTTGATTTGGGCGCGTGGTTCCGGCTTGCTATCTTCTCCATTGGCAGATGCTTCACTAATCAAAAAAGCGGCCCCTATGGTCAGCAAGGGAAAAATGGCAGTGATAGCAAAGACGGTGCGGGTGCTAAACCATTCCAACAAAGCGCCACTGGCATAGGCGGTGATGATGCCCCCCACGGCGGCGGCTCCCCAGGTGAGGGATTGCAAAGATCCCACTTGGGCCAGGGATTCCCGTTGGGCCCGTTCCACCACCAGGGAATCGACAATGACATCGCCGATCGCCACGGATAGAGAAGTAAACAGCAACACTAACCCAGCTTGGGTGCCGCTACCAACCCAGCCCGCAAACAGTAGCCAACCGGCACTGCCCATTAACCCCGATAACCACAGGTACGATCGCCGTCGGTAACCGAACAGGGGCACCGTGTCCGACAGTAAACCGAGCACTGGCTTAATAATCCACGGGGCCGCTCCCAAACCAATCAGGGCTCCCATGGCCGCTGGACTCAGCCCTAGTTCATCCTTGAGGAAAAAGCTCACTGCTAAACGGGAAAGCCCCAACACCCCCTGGACAAAGTAAATACTCAGGATGGCCAGCAACTCCCAACTGGGGGCATTGCCCAAAAGCACTTTTTCCCGCAGGAAACGCTTTAAAGGGGTGGAAAATAAAATGGCGATCGGGGTCATAGGTAAGGCAATAAACAGGGTAACTTACTTAATATTTCGTTACGTATTCCCCATGGTAGGACATTTCTTCCAGCCAAGACCCCAACCCCTGCATCGATTGGAGTCTGGCATTAAAGGCGATCGCCAGCCATGGGCATTACCCAATCAACCAAATATGCCAAAGTAAGCGTCCTTCCTCTTACCGCCCACCGCCTGGACCCTCCACCATTAAGGGAAGGGCTGGGTTTCCTTTAACTCCTAATTCCCCCTGCACTATGCTGGAAACGCTTTGCTCCCATTACCTCAAGGTCTCGCTCAAGTTGCTGTCCCCGGTAGGGGATGGCTGGGCACAGTATTGTTAATTTGTTTTAATTGCCATAATTATTGAGTAAAAACCAGTTATCCAGGATAGCCAATAGTGAATGCTCTCTCAATTCCCACTTGGATGGTTCATGTTTCCAGTGTCATTGAATGGATAGTGGCGATCGCCTTGGTGGGTCGTTATGCCGCAAAGGCCGGTTATGGCCACTGGCGGGCCCTGGCCTGGGGAATGGTGCCAGCATTGGTGAGTGCGATGTGTGCTTGCACCTGGCATTTCTTTGACAATGCTAGTCAGTTAGATTGGTTAGTGACGCTCCAAGCCCTGACCACTGTGATCGGTAATATTACCCTTTGTCTGGCGGCCTGGTGGATTTATCGTCAATCAGCCCAGCCCTCTGCCCCCAAGCCCTGATGGAACTTAGCCAAATTTTTGCCAAGGAAAATCTCTTTGCCCTTTCCCTTTTTCCCTACCTGGGTTTCCTCTGGTTTCTACGGCGATCACCCCAAACCCCCAAGCTAGTGCTGGTGGGATTCTATGTTCTATTAGTGTTTGTTTTGGTAACTATTCCCGCAGGGCTCTATGCTGAAAGCCATTACCAAGCCCAGTTGGCCGACGTGGATTGGCTCCATGGCAGTGCGGAAGTATTTTTGTCCGTTTCTAACCTGTTGGTGGTCTTTGGTTTTCTCCAGGGGCTAGCCCAACAATCAACGGATAAACAGGAAAATAGCTAAGTTTATTTTGGTAGATGGAAAGTAGAAAATTGATGGGAAATTGAACTGCCTAACTACCTATCCAGGGGAAACCGCACTGGGTAGTTGCACCCGAAATTGACTGCCCTGGGGAGAACTGCTGACACTAATTTTGCCCTGGTGATGCTGCACAATGGCCGCCACGATCGCCAGCCCGAGACCAACTCCTTGATTAGGCGAACGGGAAGGATCAGCTCGAAAAAAGCGGTCAAATAAATGGGGAATTTGCTCTGGATCAATGCCAACTCCGTTGTCTGCCACTGTGACCTGTAAGCTAGGTTGCCTGGGTCGTAGGGCCCCATGGTCAGGGGTACAGCGTTCTAGGGTAAGGGCCACTGAAGGTTCCTGTTGTTGCTGGGGCTGGCTATGATCAAAGGCATTGGTAATTAGGTTGGTGAACAAGCGGGCCAATTGGTCCCAATCTCCCTGCACGGTAAAGTCTTCCTCCCGGTTCTCTCCATGGCTTTCAATTCTGAGGGAAAGAAAAATTCCCCGTTGTTCAGCACTGAGCCGTTGCTCTTCAATTACCTCAATTAGGAGCGCATCCAAGGGAATGGTCTGCCAAGTCCGGCCGAGGGTGCCACTGTCGGAACGGGCCAAGAATAGAAGATCATTGACCAGATTACCCAGCCGTTGGGTGAGTCGTTCAATCACCTGGAGTTGTTGCCGTTGTTGTTGGGGGTCCGCTTCGGGATATTCCAAGGCTTGTTGCACATTGGTTTGAATCACTGCAATCGGGTTTCTTAGTTCGTGGGAGGCATCAGCCGTGAACTGCTTCAAGCTCTGGTACGATTCGGCGATCGGCTCCATCGCTAACCCCGATAAAAACCAACCAATAGCCGCCGCACTGCTCACTAAAATAACCAGCCCCACACTCAAATCCCAGATCAACTGTTGGGCCGGCTTAGTAACCTCAAACCAAGGATGACTTACCCGCAGATAGCCCAATACCGTACCCCTCTCCTCAATTCTTTTGGTTACCTGGCGCAACTGGCGATCGCCAGAAAAAGACACCGCCTCTGCCTTAGATTGGCTAGAAAGGGAAAGGGGGGAATTGTTGCCCATGGTGGACCATAGCAAACGACCCTCCGCACTAAACCACTCCAAATCAATGTGGTCATCGTCCACTGAAGCGTCATTATCTCGAAAACTAGCCGACACATTCAGGCCATATTCCGCCTGGTCTAGGCCCTGTACCACCAGGGAACGATTTACCACTTCCACCACATGCTTAAGGGTGTCATCAATCCGTTCCACCAGGGTTTGACGGACATAGAAATAAACCCCACTGGCAAATAGCAACAATAACACCGCCGTTACCAAGGTGTACCAAAGAGCTAAACGTCGACGGGTGGCCTGAAACATAGCATTAATTGCCGTTGGAATAGATTGAAAAACCCCTTGAGCACCGGATTAACGGGGAGAATAACATCAAACCTTCCCATTGTTGGAGCTTTAGAGCAGTTACGGCATTTTAGTGCCACAGCAAAACCCTCATAAAATAAGCGTTACGGCTGTTTTATGGAGATCAAACTGATGCGGGATTCGCTGTAGTGATAAAGAAGGGAGTGTGAACTAGATTTTCTCTGCGGATTACCGCCCCAAGGTTAATCAAAAGGAAAAGCACAGCAATCCCCCTTAATTATTCGGCAATCTGGAAAATCAAGCCAACTTCTAAGCCGTTTTGATATCCAACTCCTTTTTTTCTGGTTGAATTAAATGTACGTCCCGCTGGGGAAAAGGAATGGAAATATCTTCTTCGTCTAGCTTCCGTTTAATTGCTTCAGTTAGCTGCAATTTGAGGCGGAAGTAATCCTCCGATTTTACCCAGGGACGCACGTAGAAATTAACACTGCTATCCCCCAATTCTCCTAGGGCAATAGTAGGGGCAGGTTCTGCACAAACTTCACTATTCTGATCAAGCACCCACTGTAGGGAAGACCGCACATGGTCAATATTTTCTTCGTACCCTACCCCGATTACTAAATCTATGCGGCGCTGGGGCTTACCCACATGGTTAATAATGTTATTTTCAATGATTTGTTTATTGGGAATGGTCACCAAACGATTGTCATAGGTGCAGATAGTTGTCGAAAGAATTTCAATCGATTCCACTACCCCTTCAATGCCAGCGACTTCGATCCTTTCCCCCACCCGAAAATAATTAAACAATACTAGTAGAATGCCAGCCGCTACGTTAGCGAGGGAACCTTGCAAAGCTAGACCGATCGCCAGGGTGGAAGCCCCCAAAAGAGCGACGAGGGAACTGGTTTGAATACCCAACTGGGCTAAACAGAGAACAAAGAAAACCAACAAAAGTATGTAGTAGCTGATATTTCCAGCAAAGGAAATAAATGTTGGTTCCAGACTGGACTTTCTGAGGGCCCTAATGATTAGTTTTTGTAGCCTTCTCGATAACCAAAAACCAATTAATAAGATTGCTAGCGCAAAAATAATTTTCAGAGAAGCAGTGATTATTAAATCAGTAATTGCTTGTTGATCATAATTGAAAATGTTATTTGAAAAAAGAGGCATAACGGAACAAAAGGAACGACAAATTCACCAGCAATGGTGTAGGCAATAGGCTAAGAAATAAGTTAAATCAGCCTAGACAAGGGCAACGGGTTTACCTACTTTTTTACCCAAGGGAAAACCGAGGGCCTCCCGTTGTTGTAAATAAATGTGGGCCACTTCCCTGGCTAAGTTGCGAATGCGACCAATATAGCGGGTGCGCTCAGTCACGGCAATTACTCCCCTGGCGTCCAATAAATTAAACGCATGGGAGCATTTCAGCACGTATTCCAAACTAGGCAAAGCCAAACCCCGTTCGATTAACTGTCCCGCTTCTTGCTCATAAAGGGCAAACAATTGAAACAATAAATCGGGATTAGAAGCTTCAAAGTTGTAGGTACATTGCTCCACTTCCCCCTGCCAGAAAATATCTCCGTAGCTGAGCTTTTCATTCCACTGAATTTGGTCGATCGCCTCTACATTTTGCAGATACATGGCCAGCCGTTCCAAGCCATAGGTAATCTCGATGGAAACAGGGCGGCAATCAATGCCACCACACTGCTGAAAATAAGTAAACTGGGTCACTTCCATGCCGTCGAGCCACACTTCCCAGCCCACGCCCCAGGCCCCCAGGGTGGGGGATTCCCAGTTATCTTCCACAAAACGAATATCGTGATCCTCGGGCTGAATACCCAGGGCCCGCAGGGAATCAAGATACACTTCCTGAATATTGTCCGGGGAAGGTTTGATTAATACCTGATACTGAAAATAGTGCTGCACCCGGTTGGGATTTTCGCCGTAGCGGCCATCAGTGGGACGACGGCAGGGCTCCACATAGGCCACCGACCAAGGTTCCGGCCCGATCGCCCGCAGAAAAGTGTGGGGATTCATGGTGCCAGCGCCCTTTTCCGTGTCAAAGGGTTGGGCAATGAGGCAACCTTGTTGGGCCCAAAATTCGTTTAACTTGGCGATAACAGCTTGGAAAGTAATGGTCATAGAAACCCAACAGCTTGATGCTAAATAAATACTAAATGACTAGACAGTGATGAACAATTTGGACTCTGGATCATAGCTCCAAGCCAGGCCATCAGGGTCCCTAGTTTGACTCCAGTCGGCAAAATTGTCTTCATTTTTGCGGCGGGCCAAGGTGCTGGAAGTGGTGTCTAAGCGCTTGGCTAATTCCGATTGGATCAGGGTCAAGGAGGAATTGCTGGGAATAGTTTCCGCCTGAGTAGATTCCGTTGGGGCCGTGGCTTCAGCTACCTTTTCCTCTTCCTGTTGCTTACGGGCTTCCTTAATTTCCGCCAATTGAGAAAAAGGACTTTGACCCACCGGGGTAGCCATCAATTCTTCCTGGGGGGGCACTAGGGGATGGTCCACCACCGGAGCTGTGGCAGCGGCTAACTTGGGAGAACTGGGGTCAGGTTCCTTCGATTCCGGTTCACTGTCGTCAAAAATGTTGCCCAGGGTACTGGAAGAAATAAAGTAATAAACTTTTGCTTGCCCGACCTGTTTTTCGTAGGGGCCATACTCCGCTACCTTGTCATTAAGATAACGTTGGGCCGCCCGACCTTTGGCAATGCCCGCATCAATCAAATCTGCCTTGGTGATGATGCCCTGATTTTTTTGCACCAGTTGGTTAAAGAGGGGATCGATAGCGACGCATTTCTGTTGCCATTGGTAGTTATCCCAGGCCACCCAGGCGATCGCCAAGGTGAGACCCAACAAAATCCACCGCCAGGTTTTGTAGATAAAAACCATAGCCACGGCCAGGGGCAGAATTAGTACTAACAGTCCTTTGGGATCACTTTCGGCAACTTTTCCAGTCATGGCAACTCAGCAATTGAACCAGATTTTAGATGAATCGAATCGAAAACAGAGTTAAATGTTAAGCAAAAACGGACAAATCTGCGGCAATGATCACAACAGTTTGCGGCTCAAATTTTACCCCAGCATCACCAACATTGACCTAACGGCTAGTCAATTCCCAGCCGTACAGTAGGGCCACAAAGACCGTGAGGGCGGCCATGCAGAGGAAGATTCCCCCCGGTAAAAAGGTAATAATGCCCCAGCCCCTCAACAAATATAACGCTAGGGTCAATCCTACCAAACCTAATAAGGGTTTTCCAAATAAAGAAGAGGACGATCGCCGTTTTTTACGTTTTTCTGCCAATGTCTGCTCCTGCAAAATTTAGGACAATTATCGGTGATTCACGTTAATACTGGTCATAATCCCATGGCATGGCAAAATTAACGGCCATCGATAATGACTCAATCCGTTAAATCAAGGACAAACTTAGCAAAATTAATACTTCACTCCATTCCACCACAGCGCCGTAGGTGTCTCCGGTGTGACCCCCCAATTGTTGGGCAAACCAACGACCTACCCCCCAGGCGATCACTGCCGCTCCTCCAGTACCCACCCCCATCAACCAAGGGGTAATTCCAAAAATAATTCCCAGGGCCGTTCCTCCCCCAACCATGATGGTCGTGCCTAGCAGTAAATCGGGCCCCAATTTTAAATTTCGTTTATGCATTGCGCCTTTGCCATCAGCCTTCAAATAGGGATAAAGGGCGATCGCCAACAGTTGGCCCCAACGCCCCCAACCCAAGGCGATCACTAGGGCCCAGCTTGCCAAGCCCTTGGAATTAAGGCTAGCCAAGGCCATGGTTTTTAGTAATAGCACCACGGCGATCGCCATCACGCCATAGGCCCCCGTTTGACTGTCCTGCATCACCGCTAAACGTTTATTGGGATTAGTCACCGCTAAACCATCGGCAGCGTCCGCCACCCCATCTAAATGCAGTCCCCCCGTTAAAGCTAACCAAAGGCTAACCACCATGGCCGATTGCAATAATTTATCCATGCCTAACCATTGCAGCCCCTGACCCACCGCCAGCAAAATTAGGGACAACAGAAGCCCTATGAGGG
>NZ_JADEWJ010000192.1:0-7408 GCF_015207725.1 Synechocystis sp. LEGE 06083 | reverse complement strand
CGGCAATGTTGGAGGGTAATTTGCCGCTAGGTATTACGGGCTTCCTCTCCCACAACCTTTGTGAAAGTGATCATTTGGCGTTGGCAAAAACCCTGGGGCAAATTGAAAAGTTATTTGGTCAGTATTTACCCCAAATTGAATGGTTAAACCTGGGTGGGGGTCATTTGCTGACGAGCCAGGGCTACGACGTGGACTACGCCATTGCAGTAATTCGGGAATTTCACCAACGCCATCCCCATCTGCGGTTGCTTATGGAGCCGGGATCGGCGATCGCCTGGCGGACAGGATTTTTAATTAGTACGGTGGAGGATCTGATCGAAACACCGGAATTTACCCATGCCATGCTGGATGTTTCCTTCACTGCCCATATGCCTGATTGTTTAGAAATGCCCTATCGGCCGGAGGTGCGGGGGGCCAGGGTACCGACAACCGGAGATCGAGTTTATCGCTTGGGGGGTTCTAGTTGCCTAGCGGGAGACTTTCTGGGGGACTACGCCTTTGACCAACCCCTACAAGTTGGCGATCGCCTGATTTTTGAAGATATGATGCACTACACCATGGTTAAAACCACCACTTTTAATGGGGTCCACCATCCCGCCATCGGTTGTCTGCGGCGATCGGGGGAATTTGAACTGTGGCGTACCTTTGGCTATGAAGATTATCGTAACCGCTTAGGTTAGACAATCATTGCTATTCGGAAAAAACGCCGAGGTAAAGGTATTTTTTCACAGTACTTGCCACTATGTCGCTTGGGGTGTAGACTTGGTACCTAATTTCAGTTTCGTATCCGAAATCATGGCCACCCAGTATTTTTCTGTAAAAGAGACCTCTGAAATCTTAAACTGCTCTGAGCAATATGTTCGTCAGCTACTCCGGTATGGCGAAATCAGCGGCGAGAGGATCAGCAGTCGGTGGATTGTAGCATCAGAGTCTGTTCAGAACTATAGTCTTAAGAAAGAAGATACAAGCTTAAAGATTCACGACCATGGTAGGCGTGCATTTAGCAAACCTGGCTTAAAAGCTTTGAGTTTTTTCTCTGGTTGTATGGGTTTGGACTTGGGATTAGAAAAGGAAGGTATACAGGTTTTACTTGCCTCTGAAATCGATGCAGCCGCCCGGAAAACCATTGAAATCAATCGACCAGATATAGCGCTAATTGGGGATATTCGGGATTACTCAGCCGCAGAAATTCGAGAGAAAGCAGGACTGAGTATAACTGATGAGATTGATGTAATAGTTGGCGGTCCACCATGCCAAGCCTTTAGCAGCGCGGGAAAGCGTCAAGGATTCAATGATGAGCGAGGCAACGTCTTTTTAACGTTCATCAATTTAATCATTGAACTTAAGCCCAGATTTGCAGTAATTGAAAATGTTCGAGGATTATTATCCGCCCCATTAAAACATAGACCTCATGAAATGAGAGGGAAAAATTTTCCACCATTATCTCAAGATGAACAAAGGGGGGGCGCATTACTTTTCATTACCCAAAGGCTAAAAGAAGCAGGGTATAGTGTCTCTTTTAACCTGTACAATGCTGCTAACTTTGGATCTCCGCAACGACGAGAGAGAGTTGTTATTGCTTGTAGTCGTGATGGAAAAAAACTGCCTTATCTCACACCCACCAATTCAGAGCAAGGTCTATATGGACTCCCAATATGGAAAAAATTGCGAGAGGCTTTAAAAGATCTTCCTAAAGATGGACATCATTTTGTTAAGTTTCCTGAAAAACGACTCAAGTATTACAGATTGCTGAAGGCCGGGCAATATTGGCGAGATTTACCGGAAGAGTTGCATCAAGAGGCATTAGGTAATTCTTATCATGCAGGAGGAGGAAAAACCGGTTTTTACCGTAGACTGGCTTGGGATAAACCCGCTCCGACATTAGTAACTCACCCAGCTATGCCTGCAACTGATTTAGCTCATCCGGAAGAGGACAGACCTCTAAGTATTGAAGAATATAAAAGAATTCAAGAATTTCCGGACGATTGGATGATTGCAGGTACCTTGCTTGATCAATATCGACAAGTTGGTAATGCTGTACCGTCCTCTCTGGGCAGGGCGATCGCCAGAATGTTGCTATCCTACTTGAGAGGTGAGTCCCCGGTTGCCTACCCAGATTTTCCGTATTCCCGTTACAACAAAACGGATGATGTTAGTTGGATGAAAGATATGGGCTATCTTGAAAATGCCTCAACAAAGCAACTATCTCTTAACTTAGTTTAATGAATCCGACAAATCCTTCCAAGGATTGTTCACCTCAATGGCTAATGCACCTGGATTACCGATTAGAACCTTTTGAACAAAGGTAACGAAGTTTTCTTCTGAAAAGCGATCCGTATTGTACTTGTCATTAAAATAAGACCATCGATGGGAACCTGTTTTAGAATCAACTCGATGCCATTTTTCGATAGGCTGATTAATTCTGACGCTTGAGGATGGGGCATTTTCCGTATTGCTGCGGTTCTTGACCTGCAAGAGAGAACCATCAACATTGCAAAAATCTACGTGCCGAATAGTTTCTCCCCAACAACAATGCCAACCATAATTAGAAAGTTGCTCAGCTAAAAATTCTTCCAGAAGTAATCCAAGAATGTTTTCAGCAGACATTGATAGCCGATGGGCATATTTGATTTGCTCAAGATGCTCTGTTGTCAGCCTTGTTAATTGAGTATTGATAATCGTATCGATGATCGGATCGGCAACTGTTCCCGGAGGATTGGAAACACGTTGAGATATTCTGTTGTTAAAACCGTCATTGTATTTTTTAAGCCAAACTTTTACTAGAGATTCTTGATCATGACCTTTTACCTTTTTTGAACTTGGAGAAAGTCCCGGGTTTCTGTAGCAGGCTGTGAGAATCGTTCTGTGTGCTTCAAGAAATGATTGATTTTGCTGAGAAAACACATCTTCAAAAACTTTTAAAAAGTCTTTTTCAGAACTTGATGTGGTAATAATGGTGTCGAAATTAACAGGCATTTAACTTTTCTCCTCTTTAGAATTAACCGCTCCGGGTTTACCCCAAATAACCGTTTCCTGTTGATAAATCACCATGCCTGGCTTACTGCCCTTGGGTTTGAAAACATATTTGGGTTGGGTATAGACCACGGGCACCTGTTCTTCCCCCCGGCCGCGGCTGTAATAGGCCGCCCAGTCCGCCGCTGATTGTAAATCTTGCTCGTCGGCGATCGCCCCTGGGGGTAATCGGAGTAACACATGGCTGCCGGCGATTTCCTGGGCATGGAACCAAAGGTCATACTCAGTAGCAACCCGAAAACTGAGGTAATCATTTTGGCGATTGTTGCGGCCAATCCAGAGGGGAAAACCAGAAGGGGTCAGGCCTTGGTGGGGCTCAAAGGTTTCCGCTTCCTTACGTCGGGGACGGCCATGGCTAAGGGTTAAATAGCCCTGCTCCACCAGTTCATCGCGAATTTCTGTTAACGTTTGCCAATCGGCCGGAGCATCAAATTCCGTCAACGCCTGCACACTGGTTTCCACCTGGGTGAGATAGGCCAATTCCTGATTAACTTCAGCCAGCAATGGAAGAATGGCCGCCTCTGCCCGGTTTAATTTTTGTTGTTGCTTATAAAGTCGTTGGGCATTTTGGATCAGGGTTTTATCCGGTTGTAGGGGAATGGTAACGGGAGCTTGGTCGTCAAAATCCGGCAGAGTAATGGCACTTAAACCCGGTTGCCCCTGGTGGAGATAGGCCATCAACAGATCAGCCTGCCGTTGATATTGCTGGGCATTGGCCGCCGCTGCTAACCTTTGTTGAAACGTCTGGGCCTTCTGTTGCAATTTACCAATCAAAGTTGCCAACTTTTGTTGAATTTGGTGCTGTAATTGCTGGAAATTTTCCCGTCCTAACTCCCTCCGGTAATATTCACTTACCATCTCATTAATGGCAAGCAAAGGGCGATCGCCTTTTTCCTGAGCTGGTTTAACTCCATGAACATCGCTACTTGCCGCCAAAACTGTGTAGCCCCGGGGCAACCTTTTGCCCACAAAATCTGCTTTTTCTAGTCGTTGTAACCAAATTTGCCAGGCAGAGAAAAGATTTTCCCATTGGTTGGGGGTTAAAGCTTGATTATTAATTTGGTCATCAATACCGGCCCAGGCAAGTAAACTTTTCACCACCATGGGACTGACCCCCCGGTAACTTTTGAGTAACTGCTTGCTCAATAAACCTGGAATTAATTGCACCCTTTCGCGCCAGTCGTCCAAACTTTCTGTTAACAAGGGAGGCGTAGCCAACAGGGGCGGTGGTGGTTGGTAGGGTTGCCCCGTTTGCACTGTCCTCACCCTGGATTGTTGGGCACTTACCTGGTGGGCGACGGTGATAATTTGCCGTTGGGCATCGGTCAAAATCAGGTTACTATACTTGCCCATGACCTCCAAAAAAAGATGGTACAGAGGTTCGTCTCCCGGCCGTTTGGCGATCGCCAAGTCAATGACCCGTTCCCAGGGCTGCAGAGGTGCTAGGGAAGTTAGGGCTAGTCCCTTCAACTGGTGACGCAGTTGGTCGCTCAAGGTAAACGTATCCGGTTCCTGGGGTGGGGGAACGTCTAAACAAAGCCTTGCTCCCTGGGGATGCCACGCTAGGGTTAACCAACCCCGTTTTTCTAAAGTTCGTAAAGCGAGGGATAAACCATGGCGATCGTGCTGGTAAACCTGTTCGATGCGAGCCGGTAACCAGTCATCTTGTAATTCAGCACAAATGGCCATTAGGGTGGTGTAATCAACAGCCTGCATAATGATTTCCTGCCCTGGTATCGAAAATTTGAACTGTTACAAACTATCCATGGGGTGGGAAAAGGTTTAATATCTAACCTCCGCCCCAACTGCCTAATCTCCCGTTTCTAGGGTGGCGCGGTAGTCTCCAGCGGCCATTAATCCTTCCTTGGCATCCTCCACGTCATCCAAGCGCACCTTAATCAACCAACCCTCTTCGCCGTAGGGATCCTGGTTCAGTAATTCCGGTTGTTGTTCGAGGACAGTATTTTTTTCGATTACAGTGCCCGTAACTGGGGAATAGAGATCCGATGCAGCCTTGACCGATTCCACCGCCCCCATGGATTGCTCAAATTCTACCTTATCCCCTTCTTCCGGCAATTCCACAAAGACAATATCGCCCAACTCATCCACGGCAAAGGCACTCAGGCCAACGGTGGCCGTTTCCCCATCAAAGCGGACATATTCGTGGGAATCCAAATAATAGAGATCGTCGGGATGTTCCAGTTCCATGGCAAAACCGCTAAAGGCAACAGCGTTGTTAGTTTACCAAAAATATGGCGAAGACAGAGGTTATCCCTGGGGCTAGGGGAGACTAAAAATCCCTTAACTATTGGCGGGGTAAATGCAATTTCGGATCCTGGGCCGCCCAACCAACGGGGGATTGGACCCTTACCTCGAAATGGAGATGGGATGGGGCAATATCTGGCCGGCCAGTGCTGCCGACGTAGCCAATGACCTTGCCAGCGGGGACTTTTTCCCCAGGGCCCACCGCAAAGCGACTGAGATGGGCATAGCGGGTTTGGCGGCCGTTGCCATGGTCAATGACCACTAGGAAACCATAGGCCCCTTCCTGGCTAACTAAAATTACCTCCCCAGCGGCGGCGGCCATAACGGGGGTATCCAGGGGAGCTAGCAAATCTACCCCACTGTGAAAAAAGGCATCTTCCCCGGCCCCTTGGTTTTGCCAGCCGTAATCTAGGCCAATCTGGGCGGGGGACTGGATGGGCCATTGGGCCAAACCTGTGTAATTATCCACCGCAGGGCTGGGCCGATTGCCCCAACTGATGCCGGGAATAAATGCCCGACCGGGCTTTTCTGTGCAACCGTTGATTTCAAATAAAATATCCGCCCGCAAGCCATAGGCCGCCGCCAGATCGCGCCAGGTGGCCCCCGCTGGCACGGTAACAAAACGACCGTTAAAAGGAGGAATTAAAATGGTTTGCCCTGGGGTGATAGAGCCGCTGGATAACTGACTGTTAACACTGATCAGGGTTTCCGCCACCAGTTGATATTTTTGAGCGATGCTATCGATGGTTTCCCCGGCTTTGACTACATGGGGAGTCATCCTCTTGGCGATCGGTTCGGGGCAAAGGTCAGTGAGGGGGGCAGTTTGGCCCTGGGTAAGGATGGGTGGAGTCGAAAATGACCCCAAGAGCAGAAAGGCCCCAACCATAGAGATTGTGGTCTTTGGCGATCGCCGTTGCCGTTTTGGTTGCACCTTCAAATTCAAAATATTGCTGACAAAATGTATGACTGACCAATTACTAATCAACGATAGCTAATATTCTGGGGGGCGTTGGTGAGGGGAAGCCAGAAATTTTTACGGCAAGGGAATGTACCCTGACAACGACCATCGGATGCCACTGAGGCTGATGGCCAGGGACGGGGACGGGTAAAAATCTGTTTTTTAATTGACACAACTACAGATCCGGTTGGCGATCGTGCCATGCTGTAGCCTGCTCATAGGCATAGCCCACCCGAAATAGCATTTCTTCCCCTAGGACATTGCCCACCAGTTGTAGGCCAATGGGTAAATTATTATCGTCAAAACCACAGGGCACACTCATGGCTGGTAACCCCGCCAAGTTCACCGGGATGGTCATCAAGTCGGAGAGATACATGCTGAGGGGGTCATCAGTTTTCTCTCCCGCTTTGAAGGCCGTGGTGGGGGCGGTGGGGCAAACCAACACGTCCACTTTGGTAAATGCCTGGTCAAAGTCCTGTTTAATTAGGGTTCTTACCTTTTGGGCCTTGAGGTAATAGGCGTCATAGTAACCAGCGGACAGGGCATAGGTACCGAGCATAATGCGCCGTTTAACTTCCGCCCCAAATCCCTTCGCCCTGGTGTGGGTGTACATATCCATTAAATTGTCCGCCTCCGTCCGGAGGCCATAGCGCACCGCATCGTAACGGGCTAGGTTAGCTGACGCTTCGGAAGGGGCGATCACATAGTAGGCCGCAATGCCGGAACGGAAACGGGGGCAGTTTATTTCTTCAATGCTGGCTCCCAATTCCTGCAGTTTGGCGATCGCCGCTTGCACTGCTTGGTTAACGCTGTCGTCCAGACCATCTCCAAAGGCATCCATAATTACCCCCACTTTCACTCCTTTGAGGTCGGGCTTAAGGGCTTGGGTGTAATCGGGAATGGGCACATCTAAACTGGTGGAATCCCTGCTGTCATGGCCGGCGATCGCCTGGAGCAGAATAGCCGCATCCTCCACCCGCCGGGCAAAGGGGCCAATTTGGTCCAAGGAAGAGGCATATGCCACCAAGCCAAAACGGGAGACTAAACCATAGGTCGGTTTCATGCCCACCACCCCACAGAGGGAGGCCGGTTGGCGAATGGATCCCCCCGTGTCGGAGCCCAAAGCAATCAAACATTCATCCGCTGCTACGG
>NZ_JADEWJ010000191.1:0-7544 GCF_015207725.1 Synechocystis sp. LEGE 06083 | reverse complement strand
CCCTCCCATTCCCCGGCCGATCGCCACGGGACTCTGCAGGCTTGGTTAACAGGTCTGAGTCAGCGCATTATTGACGGCGATTGCCTGACCAGGGAAGAAGCATTACAGTTGGCGGCGATCAAAGGGGAAGACGCTATTCTCCTGCTCTGTGAAGCGGCCAATCGCATTCGGGAAGCCTGCTGTGGCAATGTGGTGGACCTTTGCAGCATCATCAACGTTAAATCTGGTAACTGCTCCGAAAACTGCGGCTTTTGCTCCCAATCTAGTCACCATCCCGACCCCAACTCCCCTATTTATGGCCTCAAAACCGAGGCGGAAATCCTGGAACAGGCCAGGGCGGCGGCGGCGGCGGGGGCCAAACGTTTTTGCTTAGTTAGCCAGGGTCGGGGCCCCAAATACCATAGCCCCAAGGATCGGGAATTTGAACAAATCCTGGCCACGGTGCGGCAAATTATCCAGGAAACCAACATTAAGCCCTGTTGCGCGTTGGGGGAAGTGACCCCGGAGCAGGCCCAGCAATTGAAGGAGGCTGGGGTAACCCGCTACAACCATAACTTGGAAGCATCCGCCACCTATTACGACAAAATTGTTACCACCCACACCTGGCAAGACCGGGTGGACACGGTGAAAAATCTTAAAGCGGCGGGCATCCAAGCTTGCACCGGCGGCATTTTGGGCATGGGGGAAAGCTGGGAAGACCGCATTGACCTCGCGTTAGCCCTGCGGGATCTGGAAGTGGAATCGGTGCCCCTCAATCTGCTCAATCCCCGCCCTGGCACTCCTTTGGGGGAACAGCAAAAGTTAAATCCCTACGACGCCCTCAAGGCGATCGCCATTTTCCGGTTTATTTTGCCCCAACAAATTATTCGTTATGCTGGCGGCCGGGAGGCGGTGATGGGGGAATTACAAGATTTGGGTCTAAAGGCAGGCATTAACGCTATGCTAGTGGGCCATTATTTAACTACCCTGGGCCAGCCCCCCGAACAAGATCAACAATTATTGGCATCCCTTGGCCTCGAAGGGGGAGAAGCCCCTGTCCCCGGTGAATACCAATCCTGAATCTGACCTCGACCTTGTGACGGAGGAGATTGAACTCCCCAAGCCTTCCCTGCTGGCAGAAGTCCTGTTGGCGATCGCCGGACTGCTGTTGACTGTTTTTTGTACCTTTGTGCAGGTATTTGCCACCAATCCCCCTTGGCAATGGTGGGAGGATGGCATCTATTCCAATCCCCTGGGCACAACCTACCAGGTGGGGGCCGTATTGCTCACCGCCTGTTTGGGAGGGGCTAGGGCCGGGGCGATCGCCCAGTTGGGTTACATTATGCTTGGCCTAGCTTGGTTGCCAATTTTTGCCCATGGCGGCGGCTGGGACTACTGGCAACAGCCTACCTTTGGCTACTTATTAGGTTTCATTCCAGGAGCTTGGGTCTGTGGTTGGTTGGCTTACCGTTCCCAAACCAAAATTGAAACCCTGGCCCTCAGTTGCCTGGCCGGTTTGGGGGTCATCCACGGTGCAGGTATAGTTTATCTAGGGATGATGGCTTTGCTGAAACTGGGTAATCCCCCCATTTTGTCCCTGCCAGACCTACCCCAGGCCCTGTTGACTTTTTCCCTCATGGCTCTGCCCGGCCAGATTATTCTGGTCTGTCTGACTGCTGTGCTGGCCTACTTTTTGCGGAGAATCCTGTTTTATTGATGGCCCGGTCTTTTTCCCTCGCTAAAAACCCCCTCTTCTGGCAAGTGGCGATCGCCGGCATTATCTTGGATCAGATCAGTAAACTTTGGGTGAGCCAGGCCATGGACCCTGTAGGTACAACCTGGCCGCTGTGGTCTGGGGTTTTCCATTTCACCTATGTGCTCAATACCGGGGCGGCGTTCAGTGCTTTTCGCGGCGGAGCTGGCTGGTTAAAATGGCTTTCCCTCGGAGTAAGCGTCGGCTTAATTATCTTTGCCGGCAAAGTTCCCCTCCGCAAGTTAGAACAATTAGGTTACGGTTGCATCCTGGCGGGGGCAGTGGGTAATGGCATTGACCGTTTTTTGTTTGGCCATGTAATCGATTTTCTCGATTTTCGCCTGATTAATTTCCCCATCTTCAACCTAGCCGATGTTTCCATTAATATTGGCATTGCCGCCCTACTCTGGGCCAGTTTTTTCCCCGTTTCTTCCCGTAAGGTTGATTAAAACCTAAGGCTATTTAGTGGATCGATGTAGACCGATAAATTCATCGCTCTGAATTTTTTAAACATCTTCTGAACCAGCAACGGTAATAACTTGTGAGCTTGTTTGGTTAACTACCCGGCTCAACTGAGATCGCCAGTTTGACTAGGCTGTCCCCGTGTACGCCAATAGTACTTTTTAAATTCCTCAGCCGGGATAGGGCTCGAATAATAATACCCTTGGGCCATCGAAATCCCTGCAGATTGGAGAGCCACAACCTGTATTTCGGTTTCGAGCCCCTCGGCGACGACCTCTAATTGGGTCGATTGTAGCAAGGCTGAAAGCCCCCCAAGCCACCCCGGACAGAGGCAATCGGAAGTGATCTGGGCAACGAGGGACCGGTCGATCTTAATAATATCCAAGGGACAACGGGATAAGATAGCCAAATTTGCACCACCTAGCATCACGTCATCAAGGGCAATTCGGACACCAGACTGAGTAGCAGCTTCGAGGGCGGCAAGGCCTAACCGATCCGGTAATCCCCTTTCAGTTACTTCAAGGATGAGCTGTCGCCGGAGGAGCGCCAACCCAGTCTTGTCTGCGGCATACTCCAGTCCGCCCCGCCCCAGAATTTCCGGCGGTACATTGAAACTGAGATGGGCCTCTTCGTGGACTCGGAGCCACTCGCCTAACTCGGCTGCCATGGTTTCAATTACCCAATAGGTCAGCAACCCCGATACGGGAGTGTCCTCGATCAGGGGAATGAACTGGTCCGGCATCACCGTTCCGGATGGCCTTCTCCACCGAATCAAAGCCTCCGCACCGACACAGTGGCCCTCGACAAGTCTGACAACAGGTAAATACTCTAGGAAAAACTCGCCCTGATCTAAACCAGCGCGAATTGCATCAATGGTGATCATCCAGCTCCGTGAGTTGATAGCCCAAATATCCCTTTTTCATCAGAGTGGGGGAATTTTGGAAAAAGAGGGGAGAAGGCACGGAGTGTTGAGAAGGTAAGGGAGCATCAAAAGACGGCAACTGTCTAAACACTTACGATACAGCAAATTCTGAATCAGTTTGATATATATACAACAGTGATAACACTTATTTTCATAAGAGTTTTGCTGTGCGACTAAGATGCTGTAAACGCTGTAAATCCGATGAAGCTATAGTTCCGGAAGTGGGGACAGATGAGACTTCCAAATATAGCTGTTATAAGAATGTTAAGTGGCATAAAAGAAAACGTCTGCCTGTGATGACACCATTGACAGAGCTATAAAGTGAGATTGTTTGAACAGCTAAAACTTAAAGCTAGTTCTTAAAGCGGCTACCCAGAGGGGATCTCGGCCATTGGCGGGATTAATGCCAATCCAAAAGGCCGGGGTGAGGGAAATATTATCGTTGAATTGGTAGAGGTAAAAGGTTTCCACAAACCAAGGAGCATCGGTGGTGGCGGGGGTAATATCAGGCACATTATTGTTATTACTGATAAAGGAAGCATAGGGGGGTTGTCCTACTGATACGACGCCCACATTGCCCTCCTTACCCAAATCGGGAAAAGCTAAGCTAACTTTCCAGTTCCAAATGTCTGCCGTATCCCCTTGGCGATCGCCACTTTTGGCCGTTGCATCGCTATACATGCCCCAACCTTCCAAGCTAAACCAATCGGCTAACTGCCAGGTCCAAATAACGGCGTAATGGTTAGTGCTACTGGCGGCGTCATCAAAAGGGTTATCAGTGTTGGCCAAACCGGTGAAGCCCAAAGCAGAAAAGCTGTCGTATTGCCCCTGGGGGATGTAGTTATGGAGATAGGAAAAAGCCACTCCAGTGTTGGCGGCGGGGACATAATTCAACTGGGCCCCCACCCCAAATTGACCGTTAAATAGTCCTTCACTTTGATTGGGGGAAAAACCTTTACCGGCGGAATAAAAGCCTCCCAAACTGAGGTCATCGGTGAAGCTGTAGGAAAAACCCGCCCCGGGACCAGAATTGTCGTTGGGTAAATAAATAGGGGCGATCGCCCCGAAGAAAGACACCGCCCCATCGGTGAAGGAATTGGTGTAGGGAGCGAGGGGGTCCATGATGTCGTCCATGGTGATGCGATTACCCGCTAGCCAAATGCGGGCCCGATCGCCAACGGGGAAGTTGTACTGAACTTTATTAACATTTAAATTGCCCTGTTCTTCGGTGGCGGCAAAGTTAAAATCAGTTAAATTACTACCGCCCCGGGCCAAGAAAAAATTGCCCGATTGTAAGCGCACCAACAGATTGTCTTCCCCAGAAAAGCTAGTATTAAAATTAATTCTTTGACGAAAATTAACGGTAACTTCGCCATTTTGCACCGGTTGATCCGGCGGACCATCGGCCTGTTCACTGCCTCCAACTCCAGACAAAACCCAAATGGAATCCCCAGTTAACTTAGTGGTGACAGAAAACTGGTGATCTTCTAAATAAGCAATGCGGGTTTCTAAGTTATCAATGCGGGTGCTATAAGCCTGTAATTCCTGTTGAAATTGTTGGGCTAAAAGCTTGAGTTTATCAATATCCTCCCGTAAAACTGCCACATTTTCTTGTATTAAACGCTCCATCACATTCATGCAAGCATTTAAGCCAGCGGCAAATTCCCAGCGACTCAACGCCCGATCGCCTCGAAAAGTACGGTCAGGATAGCCCACAATACAGCCATAGCGCTCCACGAGGCTTTGTAGAGCTTCATAGGCCCAGGCAGTGGGTTGCACATCCCGCAACTGATCGACACTGGTTACCTGTCCCATGGTAGTTTGCAAACTACTAACGGAAGTTTGGGTATTGTCGTTGACAGTGAAAGTTCGTCCCAAGCGTCGCCGCTGGGGAAAATTGTTCTGTGCAGATAAATTGTCTAAATTATCCAAGGACTGGGCGAAAATGGGCTCCGTATTTCCTCCCCCCACAATGGCCATGGCTAATACAGTGATCCCCAGGGAAGATAGGCAAGCAAACTGTTTGGTGAAGTTCATTTTTTAATTGATTTAGTTAATGAAAAAGTCAGACACTAGATGCAAATAAAAAATAGATGGTGGGGAGATTGGTCAGCTACAGAAAATTAACAAAGGGGTTAATGAAACTGACTTGATAGGTGGAGAAGATTATCGGCTACCTGCATAGAACAAGCATTACAGCCGCAGCAGAAACCAAGCTAAGCCGTCACTGCCTTTGCTTTCTTCTTCGCCCGACCAACGGGGTCCATGTAATTTTCTAGCCATTTGAAGACGAAGGAAGAAATGGTAGTGAGGAGTAAATAAACTAAAGCAACGGCAATATAAACTTCGAAAGCCCGATAGGTGGTGGCCACAATCAATTGCCCTTCCCGGAAGAGCTCCTGGAAGCCAATCACAGCGGTTAAACTGGTGTCCTTAATCAGGGTGATAAACTCGTTGCCCAGGGGCGGCAAAATGCGGCGGAAAGCCTGGGGGAAAATTACCTCTTTCATGGTCTGCCAAGGGGACATACCCAGGGATTCACAGGCTTCCCACTGACCCCGGTCAATGGATTGAATGCCCCCCCGGATAATTTCTGCTAAATAGGCGGCCACGTTCAGACTGAGGGCAATAATGGCCGCGGGAAAACGGTCAATGGTGATGCCCAAGCCAATTTCCTTGAATAGGGCTGGTAAACCGAAATAAATGATAAATAGTTGCACCAGCATGGGAGTGCCCCGGAAAAACTCCACATAGATTCGAAAGAGCAGTTGCAGGGGTTTAATGTCGGAAATTAAGGCGATCGCCACCCCAGTGCCACCGATTAAGCCAAAGAACACTGAGAAGGCCGTGAGCAAAACGGTGAGAATGGAACCCTTAAAGAGATTGCGGAACAGGGTGATGAGAAAATTGTCGTTGGGGCTAACTTGACTGCGTTCGGTCAGGGTCTGGGCCGTACCCACTTTACCCACCAGAGAGGGGGCCACTAGGGGTAGAAACGGCGGATTCTTTTCGCCAAACCATTTTTCATAGATGGCGTTATAGGTGCCATTTTCAATGATTTGGAATAAACCCTGGTTGAGCGCTTCCCTGGTTTGATTAATTTCCCCCGCGGGTGCTAGGGGCATGGCAATGCCGTAATAATCTTCACTGCCCACATTGGCCCCAATTTTGACGTTCTTGAGACCCGCATCTTTGATGGCGTAGAGTAACACTGGTCGGTCGTTGATCACCGCATCGGCGTTACCGTTCACTAATTCCTGCAGGGCGGAAGTGATGGAATCAAAATTGGTCACATTGGCCCCCGGTACTTTGGTGGCCACCATGGCCCCGGTGGTGCCGATCGCCACGGCTAATTTTTTCCCTTCCAGATCCTTCAGACTTTTGATGGTGTCGTTGCCATCCTGCACGGCGATCGCCAACACCGATTTGAAATAGGGGCTAGAAAAAGCCACCGACTGGGCTCGCTCCGGGGTAATGGTAATGGCACTGATGGCCGCCCCTACTGTGTTGGATTGCAGGGCAGGAATAATGCCGTCGAAGGGATAGCCCTGGATGTCGATGGTGACCTGGGCAGCCTCTCCGATCGCCTTAATCAAATCAACGTCAAAACCGGTTAATTGCCCCGTGGCTTCGTCGGTCATTTCAAAGGGAGGAAAGGTTGGTTCCGTGGCCACAATGATGGTTTTGCGGGAAACCTGGGAAAAGGCCGGGGTAAACTGCATGGCGATCGCCAAAAATATCCCCAGGGCCAGCAATAGGTAATAACGCCAAGCCCTCCCCCAATGATTAAATTTCACCATGCCCTACATTCCTCATACCGTGGGTCTAGCCTCCGCGGACTTTCGTTTAAATTTTTAACGACTAAGGGAGACAGTTAACAAACTTCCCCAGTATTTCGGGAAAAGCCAGGGGGAATAGCATCGTAGAATACTTTTTATTCCCCATCTAAATCTAAGGTCAAACTGGATCTACTTCCCGTGTCCTGCGAGAACAATCATGATTTATGCCCGATCTCCGGGTTTTGGAAGTATTCCCGAATTTAGAGTTTCAACTTCATTCCCACGATGAAATCGCCTCAGATTCGGGTTGTTACTACTTAGATAAGTAGCCAAATCCTAGAGGCGATCGCCGTTCAGGCAGGGAATCGGTATTTTTTTGACGAAAGATAGCCATATTCCTATCAATAGACAAGTTGATGGGAATATAGGTTATTGATTATGGCTTCAGATGAAATTTACCCCAAAAGTTGGCTGTAGGGCCTGTGCCTGGGGAGAGTCAACTGCAAAAACGTCCGATGAAATCGGCACTGTCCTTTTAAGGAGTGAAGTGGCAAAAGCCTCTACAGGTAAGTATTTCTGCAATTTCGACAGGGCGGTCAATGAAGCCCATGGCCATAGCCGGAGTGGTATTTTTTCCCAGACTTCCATG
>NZ_JADEWJ010000190.1:0-7577 GCF_015207725.1 Synechocystis sp. LEGE 06083 | reverse complement strand
ATTATGGCCATGGCAACAAAATCCATTCCCCAATTGACCACAGATATTTTGGTAGTGGGAGGTGGCACTGGGGGCACAGCGGCGGCAATCCAGGCGGCCCGGCGGGGAGTAAAAACTATCCTGGTGAGTGAGGGGCCCTGGTTGGGGGGCATGTTAACTTCCGCTGGGGTAGCAGCCCCCGATGGTAATGAATTGGCCGCTTGGCAAACAGGTTCATGGGGACAATTCTTACGGACTTTGCAAACCCAACAACCCGGGGGTTTGGATCATGGCTGGGTTAGCTTATTCACTTTTGATCCTCGCCTAGGGGCCAAAATTTTTGCTGACTGGGTGGCGGAGTTGCCTACCTTGACTTGGATTACCCATCAGTTTCCAGTAGAGGCCTTAAAAAATGGCGATCGCCTGGTGGGGGTGAGGTTTCCAGACTATGAAATTCGGGCTAGGGTAATTCTCGATGGCACAGAGTTGGGGGATTTACTGGCTCTGGGAGACATTGACCACCGCTGGGGTTGGGATTGGCAGGATAAATTTGATGAACCTAGTTGTCCCGTCGCGCCTAATGGCATGACAGAAAAATATCCAATACAGTCTCCCACTTGGGTATTTTTGCTGCGAAAAACAACAAATAGTCAGACAAATATCATTGCTGAACCTACTATTGATGTGGCTCAAGATTTCAGCAATACTTGGCAGAACCATGGCGAAAAAGATTTCTTAACCTATGGTCAATTGCCTGGTGAACATTACATGATTAATTGGCCGATCGCCGGCAATGATTATGGCCGGGATTTAGACCGTTTACTGGGTAGTGAAAAGGAAAGGGAAGCCTATTTACGGGAAGCTTACCAATATAGCTATGCCTACGCCCATTATTTACAAAAATATCATTCAGAAAACTTAGAATTAGCCACAGGAATTTTTCCACAAACGGGGGAGCTATCTACAGCCTTTGCCCTCCATCCCTACTATCGAGAAAGTAGACGTTTGAAAGGTCAACAAGTGATTACGGAAAGGGATATTTTACCCCAGGGCCAGGTGGCTTCCCTGCCAATTCATAATCAAAAAGTTTCTAGCATTGCGGTGGGAAACTATGCCAACGATCACCACTATCCCGGCTATGAGTTTCCCCTCGCTCCTAAATCCTTAATTTGGGGCGGACGGTGGACAGGAACTCCCTTTACCATTCCCTTCGAAGCCCTTTTATCCCCAACAGTGCGGGGCTATTTACCCTGTGAAAAGAACATTTCCGTTAGCCACATGGCCAATGGCAGTACCCGTTTGCAACCCCTCGTGATGAACACAGGGCAAGCGGTGGGTATGATAGCCGCCTTAAGTATTGAAAAAAATTGCGACCCCCAGGATTTGGACGTGCGGGATGTGCAGGAGGCCCTCATTGGCGATCGCCAAGCTCCAGCGGCGGTAATTCCCCTCTTTAATTTGGCCCCCGACCATCCTGAATGGCGGCAATGGCAACGATATTATCTAGACAATCCTGATCAATATCCCCCGTCAGGTCATTGTCCAGTGGATGTTAATTTGGCTCGATTACCATTTTCTAAAAGTCAATGCGTTTACAGCGGTGAATTGCAAAAAAGCGATAACCAAACCTATCAGTTAACCTGTCAACAATTGGGCAAAGTTCTAAAAGTAATTACGGAACGGCCAGAAGTGGCAGAGCAATTAATCAACTGTGCCCATGGGCAAAAAATTACCCTGGGGGGGCGCTACAATCCGGCCGGTAATTGGTTAGTGGTGGAAACAGTGGAAACCATCACATCAGGTAAGGACCTTGGGGGCAGATAGCTCAGGGGCGTATAAATAACCAAAAATAGGCAGACGAATAATCCCCAAAAAAGCACATTAATAAACTCAGGGCGCTGACGGTCTAGCAGTAGGGAAGTCATCGCCAAAGTTAAGGCTAACAAAACTAGCACTAATATGGTGAGCACTCCGTCCTGGGCAGTCCAAGTGGTTAAATTGCCTCGGCCATAGGCGTGATAAACTGCCATGGCCCCTAGGCCCGCACACCCCCCCAGAATTAAGAAAAATCTCCGCCACCAGGGAGGATAAACCCAGGTAAGGCTTTCTTGTCTCACTTCAGCTAAAGTTAACCCCGCCGCCACTGCCAGAACTACCAACAGGGGCATCACCAAGGATGGACTAGACCAGGGAGAAATAATCACTAACATGCTGTACGCTCCTGCTTGGCAAACAAGAAAACGGGCCCAACTCCAATGCAAAGCCTGTTGAGCTTGGGGAAAGGCATGCAGAGCGAAGATTAAACCAGGGGCACTGGCCAATAACCAAAACCAACCCCGCAGTTTAGTTGGCCAGGGGGAACCACTGATGAAATCGATGCCGGTCAACAGGTCGACACTGGAGGGTAATGAGCTATGACCTAGCCACCAGGCGATCGCCGGCATCAAACCTAAAATGAAACCGGTCCAAAAGAGGAATGAGGATTTTAAACGGGGTGTATCCCAATAAAGAAAAAGTAGACTAGTAGCCAATAGAACAATGGCTGTGGGCAAATTCGTTAATGCCAGGGCACTAAGGGTTAGACCCAAAGGTAGGGCTCCCCGTAAATCCCGACGGCAAAACAAGGCGCTAGCTAGGTAGGCAATGGTTAAAGGCAAAATAAAACTGTTAATGCTGGCTACCCTGGCCCAATAAACCACTGTGGGGGCCGTGCCATAGACCACCACCGTTAGCAAAGCTGGCCAACGGCGGCCGTACAGTTCCTTCCCCAGCCAATATAACAACGGCAAACTGGCCCCATTGAGCAAGGCTCCCAGTAAACGATCGCCCCATAATCCTTGGACAAAGATTATTTGACTAAGACTAATCAACCAAATGGGCAATGGCGATCGCCCTAGGTTATCGAACAAGCTAGTGGGGGTGAAGCCATAATTTTGTAGTGTCGTCCGCCAATAATGGGCTGATTCCACTAAATTTGTTTCCTCTCCCCGCCGTAGGCTATGGAAATCCAACCCCCAACAAAACAGCAAAGCTATGGGGAGCATCACCAGCACTACACTGGACCATGCCTCCAGGGGCCAACGCTGGAGTTTTTGCCCCAGATTTGCCATTAATTTCCTTAAGTTGGGCCTACTCATCGCCACAGGGCATCCGCCACCCTACAGACCTGGGCCATGGCTGCCACGTCATGCACTCTGACTATGTCCGCTCCCCCGGCGATCGCCCGACAGCAGGCCGCCCCGGTACCCCAAACCCGTTGCTTGGGATCCGGCTGGTCTAAAATTTTGCCAATGAAGCTTTTGCGGGACGGCCCCACCAACAGGGGAAAACCAAGTTTTTTTAGCTCCGGCAACTGACGCAACAGGGTGATATTTTGCTCAGCGGTTTTAGCAAAGCCAATGCCTGGATCGAGGATGATTTGTTGGGGCAATACGCCATAATGGCGGGCTAGGTCAATTTGTGTGGCGAAAAACTGCTTCATTTCTCCGATTAAATCCCCATAATCCGTCAAATTCTGCATGGTTTGGGGAGTACCCCGCATGTGCATCAGAATAATGGGGGCCCTGTGCTGGGCGGCGATCGCCAAAATTTCTGGTTCAAAGGTAGCCCCGGAAATATCGTTGATCAGATCTGCTCCAGCCTGGAGGGCTTGCCGTGCCACCTCTACCCTGGTGGTATCGATGGAAATGGGGATGTCCAATTCCTGTCGGAGAGTCTGGATAACGGGAATGGTGCGTTCCAATTCTTCCGTGAGGCTAACGGTTTCTGCTCCCGGTCGGGTGGACTGGCCGCCAATGTCGATGATATCGGCCCCCGCTTCTACCATGGCCTTGGCCCGGTGGATGGCCGTTGGCAGGGCATTAAACTCGCCTCCATCGCTAAAACTGTCTGGGGTGGTGTTCAAAATCCCCATCACATAGGTGCGTTTACCCCAATCGAAGCGGCTCTGCCCCACCTGGAGGGGAGGGGGAAAATAATCACTCAATTGATCCAACTGATCCATGGGCTATTGGGACGTAAGGTTGGAGCACCGGGAGCGCTCTTGGTAGAATGTACCCCAAGGGCAATGCTAGTTGGCCAGTGTTTGCTGGCTCCGGTCATAGCAAAGCTCCATGATCCTAACCATACAATTTTCGCTGATTTTTCGGGTTTTATTC
Organism: Synechocystis sp. LEGE 06083; assembly: GCF_015207725.1. NCBI lineage: Bacteria > Bacillati > Cyanobacteriota > Cyanophyceae > Synechococcales > Merismopediaceae > Synechocystis > Synechocystis sp. LEGE 06083. The sequence goes on along the minus strand of NZ_JADEWJ010000190.1, from coordinate 3,441 downwards.
CCCCAGTTGCCTAACCATGCCCCTGCATTTCGCCTCTTTGATTCCCATTGACAGCTTGTTTTCCACCCAAGGCATTATGGTGATGCTGTTGGGAGCCTATGCTTTGGCCATGTGGTTATTTCTCACCAGTGCCCCCAAGGTTTACACCGTGATGGTGTCTGACCTGGCGATCGCCAAAGCTTTTTATGAAGGGATGCTGGACTTAAATGGGGCTGACGTGCCTCTGCATTACTACTACAACTATGAACAAACCCTAGGCACCGCTGGTTGGGATTCCTTTGCCATGGCCGCTAACCCCCAAATCCCCCCCGAAAATCGCTACAGTGCCCAGGACGGCCTCTGGTATCAGTTGAAAAAGAATACCCAACTGCACATCATCGGCGGAGCTAGCTTTGGCAGTAAAAATCGCCAACGTCACGTTTGCTTTGACCACGATTGCCTAGAGCAAATTTTTCTGCGGGTGCAGTCCCGTCGTCTCCGCTATAAGTTACGCAGTCGTAAACCGTTAAATTTTTTGGTCAAGGATTACGATGAACGGGTGATTGAACTAACGGAAGCCCAGAATTAGAAAGCTCCGCCGTGAAAATAGCCCTTTTTGGCACCAGCGCCGATCCTCCGACCCTAGCCCACCAAGCCATTCTCATTTGGTTAGCTCAACATTTTGACCGAGTAGCAGTGTGGGCCGCCGATAACCCTTTTAAACAAGGCCCCAATCCCCACACAGGCCATTGGGCCAGCCTCGGCGATCGCCAAACAATGCTGAAATTGCTGGTGGAAGACATACAGCGTCATTACGGCACAGTACGAATTTGGGAAGATTTGAGCGATCGCCGTAGTTTAATCAGCCTGCAACGGGCCCAACAACGGTGGGGTTTGGAAGCGGACTACGCTTTGGTGGTGGGGGCTGATTTAATTACCCAAATTCCCCAATGGTACGCAGTGGAAAAATTGTTGCCCGCTGTCCAATTGCTGATTTTTCCCCGACCAGGTTACAGCATTGATCAAGCTGATTTGGCTAGGTTGGAGCAGTTGGGAGGGCAATATCAAATAGTCGATCAGGTTGGCGATCAAGACATTACTCCGGCCATTTCCTCCAGCATTTATCGCCAAACTAAGGAGGAGGAGCTAATTCCCCCTGCGGTGCAAAGTTACATTGAACAAAAACAACTGTATGAACCCTAACCATGGTCAGCTAAGGTCAGCACCATCGAGCATCCCTCATTAATTCCATGGCAACATCGTCATACCGTGGCCTAGGTTCTGTCTCTCCACCGCCTCCCACCGCCGCCTACATCCACATTCCCTTTTGTCGGCAACGTTGTTTTTACTGTGATTTTCCCATTGCCGTGACGGGTTTCCAATCTTTAAATCTAGATGGTTGGGTGGGGGAATATGTGGAAGCAGTATGTCAAGAAATTGCTGGACAACAATATTTAGGCTTGCCCCTGAGCACGGTTTTCTTCGGTGGGGGTACCCCTTCTTTATTACCGATCGCCGGTTTGGAAAAGATTTTAGCTGCGGTGGATAAATCCCTAGGCATTGCCCCAGCTGCTGAAATTAGCATGGAAATTGACCCAGGCACCTTTGACCAAGCCCAACTGCACAGTTATAAAAATTTGGGTATTAACCGCTTTAGCTTGGGGGTACAGGCTTTTCAGGACAACTTACTAACCCTCTGTGGTCGCCATCACCGTCGTCGGGATATTGACCAGGCCTTCACGGCGATCGCCAAGGAGAATATTACAAATTGGAGTTTAGATTTAATTGCGGGGCTACCGGAGCAAACAACGACCGATTGGCACAGTTCCCTCTCCTTGGCTCTAGAAGCTGGCCCTAATCACATTTCCTGCTATGACCTAGTATTGGAACCCCAAACTGTTTTCGATAAGTGGGAACAGCGGGGAAAATTGACTTTGCCTCCTTCCGAACGTAGTGCCAACTTTTACCGCCATGCTCAACATGTATTAACCCAAGCCGGTTTCCACCATTACGAAATTTCTAATTATGGCCGCCCCGGTTACCAATGTCGCCATAACCAAATTTATTGGCGTAATTTGTCCTACTACGGTTTTGGCATGGGGGCCACCAGTTACATTGACGGCAAACGTTTTGGTCGTCCCCGCACCAGAAATGACTATTACCAATGGCTAGAATCTTGGTTAAAGCAAGGGAGAAAAACTCCAGGAGAAAGGGTTGCTCCGTTGGAAAATCTGTTGGAAAGCTTGATGTTGGGACTACGGCTCACCGCTGGGGTGACCTGGGAGCAACTGCCTGTGATCAGTCCAGGGGCCAAGCAGACCATCCTGGCTACCCTCACTTCCTTTGGCGATCGCCCTTGGCTAGAATTTTACGACCGGAACAACGAATTACTTTCCCCAGAAAACATCACCACGGCAGCGGTGCAAAGATTCTGCCTCACAGACCCGGAGGGAATGTTATATTCCAACCAAATCTTGAGTGCCCTCTTCGCGGCCCTGGAGGAAGATTAATGGACTCACTGGAAGGTTGCCTTTGGAAATCAACAAAATTTTGATCAAACGCCGTATTTTTCCTTTAGGCGATCGTCGTGGTCATCGGCCAACGTTGCCACCAGGGTAATAGCCCGGGAAATTTCACCGGGGGAAAGCTCTGCCACTGTGCGCTGATGGAGGGCAACTAAATGATTTTCCCGCACAGCAAAACAGGCCTCAAAGGTATCCGACCAGTTTAATTGCATCACTTCCGCCAATAATTGGCCTGGATCTGTTGGTAAGGGCATCACCTCGGCCCAGACCCGAAACAGATCATTTTCCCCTTCTCCAGTGAGCTGTACTAGCACTTCCACACTGCCATAGGCAAATTTCCAGATGCTGCCCTGGTCGTTATCTTGCACAAAGGCGCTATTTTCCTGGGCCATACCGGAAATAACCGTTTCTATGACGTCGTGGTGACTAACGGGGGCCATTTCATCCATGGTCGGGGGAGCTAACTCTGGTGCAGGGGATGCCATAGTCATATTTTCAACGCGAAAGTTCCAACCCAAGTCTAACGGTGAACCGGCCCCAGGCATAGCCTAGGACAGTCGTTGCTTGATGAAATTTACCAATTGCCCCAACTGTTTTTTCAATTGGTCGATTTCTCCGTGCATTTGGGCCACCTGTTGCTTGAGTAGCTGAACTTCGGCGGCCAAATCTCCGGCCGGGACGGCACTGCCCACACTGGCCACAGGGGCGTGTTTTTTCGCTTTGACCATGGCCTCCTTAATGGCGGCCACCAATTCCTTCTGTTCAAAGGGTTTTTCCACAAAGGCAAAATACTCGAAGGGTTCGGGAATTTTTTCGAGTACCTCTTCCTTCCGGCCGGACATCAGCACCAGGGGAATAGCCCTGAGTTCTGGTCTTTCCTGCACCGATTGGAACACTTCCCAACCACTCATTTTAGGCAGAAGAACATCAAACATGA
>NZ_JADEWJ010000189.1:0-7670 GCF_015207725.1 Synechocystis sp. LEGE 06083 | reverse complement strand
CGATTGGTCCTATACTTCCCACACCTTGGCCGCCACGCTATTCTATCCAGCAGCCAAGGAAATTTTGCATCTAATTTTTAACGCCTATTGGGAACCCCTCAGTTTTGAGTTGCCCCCTTTAAATGATGGTATGGTGTGGCACCGACTGGTGGATACCTATCTGCCCACCCCGGCGGATTTCCAAGAGCCAGAAATTGCTCCTCCTATCAAGGGCGATCAATATTGGGTCCAACCCCGCTCATCGGTGGTATTAATGGCAAAATAGTGCCTCAATGGAGGTGTTGCTTGAATTTTTGCCCAATTTCACTTTTGTCAGCTTACTAAAATAATGAAACTGATTAAGCAGATTTTGGCCTTTCTTTTGCTCTCTTTGGGATTGCCTTTAGGGCTGTACTGTGTGGTGGAAATATTTGATTCCACCAAGTCCCAGGAGGACCGGGATGGAGCCGCAGCGGCCCTCATGATTTTTGCTTTACCGATGAGTGCCCTGGGGGGTGGGCTACTCTGGAGTGCAGTCCATGATGGCAGAAAGCAACGACAAAAAATAACCATGGAAGCCTCGGAGAACCTCAGAAAAATTTTCTTTCAAGTTCTAGAAGAAAATGACAACACTATTACCGTGCTGGAATTTTGCAAGGCCGCAGAAATTGAAGGTAAGGAAGCCAAGGAATATTTAGACCAAAAGGCGATCGAATTTAATGCCACATTTGAAGCCAGTGAGTCCGGTGGTATTGTCTATAAATTCCCGTGAATTTGCATCAAGTTCACTAAAATCACAAGCGGTTTAATACTGTGGGAGACTGCCAATGTGATGTAGTGCCCACCTGATTTTGGTACGATGGGAGACTGTTTTGCCCCCCATAGTCATCCTCAAAATAGTTAGACATTATGCTTAGAGCTGGAATTGTTGGTCTGCCCAATGTGGGAAAATCTACCCTCTTTAACGCCCTGGTGGCCAATGCCAAGGCGGAAGCGGCCAACTTCCCCTTCTGCACCATCGAACCCAATGTGGGGGTGGTATCTGTGCCGGACGATCGCCTGGGGAAATTGGCAGAGATTTCCCAATCAATCAAGGTAGTTCCCACCCGGATGGAATTTGTCGATATTGCCGGTTTGGTGGCGGGGGCCAGTAAAGGGGAAGGGTTAGGTAATCAATTCCTGGCCAATATCCGGGAAGTGGATGCCATTGTCCATGTGGTGCGCTGTTTTGATGACGATGACATTATCCATGTGGCGGGTTCGGTGGATCCGGTGCGGGATGTGGAGGTGATTGATCTAGAGTTGGTACTGGCGGATTTAGCCCAGGTGGAAAAACGATTAGAACGCAGTCGCAAGCAAGCTCGGGGCAATAAGGACTTGTTGGAAGAAGTGGCCATCCTGGAAAAATTAGTCACCGCCCTCAACGAAGGCATCCCGGCGCGGCGGGTGGGGCTAACGGCGGAAGAACAGGAATTAATTAAATCCCTGGGTTTACTGACCCTCAAACCAATCATTTATGCCACCAATGTCACCGAGGATGATTTGGCCAGCGGCAATGATTGGGTGGAACAGGTAAAGGCGATCGCCGCCAAGGATGAAGCAAAAGTGGTAGTGATTTCGGCCCAAGTGGAATCGGAGCTGATTGAATTGCCGGAGGAAGAACGACAGGATTTTTTGGCTAGCTTGGGGGTGACGGAAGGGGGATTAAAATCCTTAATTAGAGCTACCTATGAACTGCTGGGGCTACGCACCTACCTGACCACGGGACCCCAGGAAACCAGGGCTTGGACCATCATCAGTGGTATGAAAGCTCCCCAAGCGGCGGGAGTAATTCACACCGATTTTGAGCGGGGCTTTATCCGGGCAGAAACCGTGGCCTATGAAGATTTAATTAGCTGTGGCAGTATGCAAGGAGCCAAAGAAAAGGGTTTGGTACGCAGTGAAGGCAAAGAATATGTGGTGCAGGAAGGAGATGTTTTGCTCTTCCGCTTCAACGTTTAGGTTTCGATCCCCACTCGGAATTATCACTCTTCCATCTTCCCTTTTCTGATAGAAGAGCGGTAAACCCACTTTTGCAAAGGTTTTACTGTTTCATTCAAGTACTGTAACCGCTGTAAGAAGCAATAACGACACCCAAAAGTTCAAAATTGTGGGGTCACAAAGTTTAAGTAGCTAGTAATCAATTTTTCACCCCAAAAGAGACTGACGAGGGCACCGATCGCCAAAAAGGGGCCGAAGGGAAAACCCTGTCGCCGTTGCAATGTGCCCAGCAGTAGCTTTAAACCGCCATAGATGGAACCAAATAAACAGGCAATGAATGTGGTCAAGAGCAATGATGGCCAGCCCAACCAAGCTCCCACCATAGCCGCTAATTTGGGATCGCCGTCCCCCATGCCTTCCCTGCCGAGCAATAGACTCCCCCCCATGCGGATCAAATCAAACAGCCATAGCCCCAATACCGCCGAGGCGATCGCCTCCACCAAGGGAATAATCCAATTGCCGCTCTGCCAACCCAGCAGTAAATGAAATAATAGCCCCAGCACCAGTCCTGGTTTAGTGAGACTATTGGGCAGGGTCATGGTGTCCCAGTCGATTAAAGTTAGGGCAATTAAAAAACTAATTAATGTCCAGTAGCCGAGGATTTGCCACTGCCAACCAAAACGCCAACAGGTCAGGGCAAATAATAAACCCGTAACAGCCTCCACCAGGGGATAGCGGGAGGAAATAGAGACTTGGCACCAACGGCATTTACCCCGTAGCCAAAGCCAACCCACCACTGGCACATTTTCTTTTGGCCCGAGTGGGTGGCCACAGTGGGGACAACGGGAAGGGGGATGCACCAGGGATAAACCCTCTGGTAAGCGATAGGCCACCACGTTGAGAAAACTACCCACAGCAGAGCCCAGGGCAATGGCAAGCAGGAAGGCAAGGGGAGCAATCAGGGGATCCATGCTGGTTTCGGCTAAGGAAAGTCAAAAATTTAAGGTGGTGTTTGCCAAGCCTCCTTACCCCCTATTTGACGGGAAAAACTTAAAGTCCCCCGACATTAAGGCATTAGAAAATTTAAGGAGCAGAATTGGACTTGACGAACAGGTTCTAAAACAAATGTAGTCCGTTTTGTTTTTGAAAAGCCCAATTTTTTCCTGATTGACTAGGGTTAGTCATCCAATTCCTTCTTGATAACTCGATAATTGGTATCTAGATAAATTTCATATTCCCGCCCGTCGGCACAAACTGCATCGTCAATTTCAAAACGTTTTTTGTCGATTTCGTACTCAGCATCATCAAAGGAATTACAGCCCATGGCATTGAGTACTTGGACGATTCTCTGTCTTTCCTGGGCCGTCACATCCCGGTCATCGGCCCTGGCGATCGCCGCGGTGAGGGTCATTTCCATCAGCACCACGCCGGCTAGAAAATAGCTAATTTGTTTGATGGCATTCATCATGGTTAGTTTCTCCAAGGGAAGTTTTAGCAACACATTAGTTTTTCCAACCTAGACCGTCATGGTTGGTTTACCAAGGAGGGGGTTAACAGCTTGGCGATCGCCCACTCTCTGGGGCCAATCGGCCAGTTAACGGAGGCCATCCACCAAAGGATTAAGATGGGAAACAAATACCTGCCATGGGTATCAATTGGGGGCCCCGGTCCCACCGCTAAGCAGAAATCAGTCGCCGACATGATTATCTGGATTGGATGCAAATTGTATGAAAACTTTACTATTAACCTGGCTAGACCGTATTTTGATTGCCGATGTATTCCTGGTGCTACTGGGCTTTTTCTGGTTTGCCATCGCTGTGGTGGGGGAATCCACTGGTATTCCCTTGGGCTATCAAATTTGGCAAAAACTCTGGCTCCCCCTGTTCAATCCCGCCATTAGTATTTTGATTTTGGGTGCCATCAGTAGTTGGGGGATCAAAAAACTTTCCCAGTGGTTCACCGCTAAACAAGGGAGTTAGGGCCATGAAAGGGTGGGTCAAGGTGGCGATTGTTCTGGCCATCGCTTGGGTTGGTTTGGAAGTCATTGCCCGCATCTATGTGGAAAATCTCTGGTTCCGAGAGTTAAACTTCCAGTCCGTCTTTTGGAAGCGAGTGCGCTGGCAGGGGAGCATTGCATTGGTTGCAGGCTTTATTTCCTGGGCCTTTGTCGTTTTCCAGGTCAAAATCGCTAACCGTCTGGCCCACGAGGAAGCCCAACTGAAAAGCCTTGCCCTTGCCCAAGCTGCCTCTGCACCAGTGCCTGTGGCGATCGGCTCCCGTTACTTGCCCATGCCCGAGCCGCCGGTGGGACCAAAAGCCCATTCCCGTTCTCTACAATTACCCGTTCTACTGCCCCTGATTATTGCCCTACAGCTAATTCTGGTGGCCCTAGTGATGTATTACGTTTTCATCACCATTCAAGTGTGGACCCCAGACTATACCCTGCCCAATATCACCCCGGCGGTGCCCCAACCCTTTCGGCTTCATTTGCTGTTTACCAATTTCGGCAATGGGCCTGCCCAATTAGGAGCAACGGCTTTGGCCGGAGTTTTAGCCCTCATTGGTGTATTACGGGGTCCCAGGCTATTACCAGGCTTAGTTTTTATTTTGAGTGGGGTTTGGGGACTGTTGCTGTCGGGCAACTGGTTTCGATTGTTGCTTTCTTTTAACAGTCAGTCCTTCAATGCCATTGATCCCCAATTTCACCGCAATATTAGCTTTTATATTTTCCAAATTCCCCTCTGGCAGTTGCTAGAGAGTTGGTGGCGGGGACTATTTCTCTTCAGTTTGTTGGCGGTAACTCTAATTATTCTTAAATCCGGTAATAGTTTATCGGAAGGACGATTTCCTGGCTTTTCCTCAGCTCAGTTGAGACATCTAAGTGCCTTGGTCGCCGCTCTGGCCGCCACCCTAGCCGTGGAGCATTGGTTAAAACGTTACGATTATTTGTTTGCTAACCATGGCGTTGTCTATGGAGCCAATTACACTGATGTTCATTGGCGTTTACCCGTGGAAACTGGGCTAGTAGTTTTCAGCGTGGCGATCGCCCTTTGGTCGGGATGGTTGAGCCTTAAAGGTTGGCCCCTAGGGAAAGGAAACAGTGTTCCCCAGCGACGGGGACAGTTACCCCTCATTGGCCTCTGGTTGCCGATGTCTATTTATCTTTTAATTCTGCTACTGCAAAACCTGGGCGGTTGGGCGATCGAACTGTTGGTGGTGCAACCCAATCAACTCACCAGGGAAAGGCCCTATCTTGCCCGCAACATCGCCGCCACCAGGGAAGCTTTTAACCTACAAATTATTCAGCCCGCCACCCTCAGTGGTCGTGGCCAACTCACCCCGGCTAGTCTAGAAAAAAACCGACTCACCCTGGACAATATCCGCCTTTGGGACCCCATCACCCTGCTGAAAACCAATCGGCAACTACAACAAATTCGGCTTTACTATAAATTCGTTGATGCTGACCTAGACCGCTACACCATCCGGGTGCAAAAAGACGACACCCAAACCATCAGCACCGCCAAACAACAGGTTCTCATTGCCCCCAGGGAATTGGACTACACCGCTGTGCCAGAAAAGGCCCAAACCTGGGTGAACAAACATTTGGTCTATACCCACGGCTACGGTTTCACCCTTTCCCCCGTTAATCTAGTGGACCAAGGGGGTTTGCCCTATTACTTTGTCAAAGATATTGGTACTGACGAAAACGAAGGCGCTCTGCGCACCTCCAGTGAACTGATCCGCACCAGTATTCCCATCGGTAAGCCCCGCATTTATTTTGGTGAGATTACTGATAACTACATCATGACCAATACCGCCATTCCTGAACTAGATTTTCCCAGTGGCGAGGAAAACGTTTACAACTTTTATGACGGTCGGGGTGGCATTTTTTTGAATTCTCCCATCAGAAAATTATTATTTGCCGTTTATTTGCGGGACTGGCAAATGCTGTTCACGGAGAACTTTAAGCCTGATACCAGAATTTTATTTCGTCGTAATATTAACCATCGCATCCGCCACATTGCTCCCTTTTTACGCTTTGACCGTGATCCTTACTTAGTAACAGCCAAAGTAAAAGGAGAAGAACATTCCACCCTTTATTGGTTGATTGATGCCTACACCACCAGCAACTACTATCCCTATTCCGATCCGGGGGAAGGAGATGCTAACCAACCGGGGCGTAACTTTAACTACATTCGTAATTCGGTCAAAATTTTGGTAGATGCCTACAACGGCGATGTGCGGCTTTTTACCATTGATAAACAAGATCCGTTAATTAATGCCTGGCAAAAAATATTTCCCGAATTATTCTTACCTTTTAGCTCCATGCCCGCCACTTTAAAAAGTCATATTCGTTATCCGGTGGATATGTTCAGTACCCAATCGGAGCGGTTATTGACTTACCACATGGAGGATATTGACGTATTTTACAATCGGGAAGACCAATGGCGCATTCCCCAGGAAACCTATGCTGATGAGCAACAACCCATTGCGCCCTATTATTTAATTATGAAATTGGCAGGGATTGATGCCAAAGAAGAAGAGTTTGTTCTTTCCCAGGTTTACACTCCCAACGCCCGTAATAACCTGATTGCCTTGCTCTTTGCCCGTTGTGATGAACAAAATTATGGCAAATTGTTGCTCTATACCCTACCCAAGGAAAGGCTAGTCTATGGACCGGAACAAATTGAAGCATTAGTGAACCAAGATCCGGTGATTTCAGAACGGATTAGTTTGTGGAATCGTCGAGGTTCTCGGGCTATTCAGGGTAATTTACTGGTAATTCCCATTGAAGAATCCTTACTGTATGTGGAACCAATTTATCTGGAAGCTGAAAAAAATAGTTTGCCCACTCTCGCTCGGGTAGTGGTGGTTTATGGTAATCAAATTGTCATGGCAGAAAGCTTAAATGAAGCCATAGACGCCATTTTTGACCCTAACCCAACTGGAAGAAACGCAATTGTTCGCCCCCTGGATGACACTGTTAATGACCTTAATAGCGGAGGTATTAATGAAGAATCTAACTAGGGGGTAAGTTTACAAAGTTCAAACCAGCTTAAACCAATGGCTCCATGCCACTGAAGCTACGGTTTGACAGAAGAGACTGCGGCCAAAATTTATATCTCATCAAGGGGCGCAAGGAGAAATCTAACAATCTAACTCCGAAAACTTAATTTTTCAAAAAGTTTCTGAAAGCACTCCCTTACCCAAGGACACAGATTAAACTGACATAATTTGAGGCAAGTGTGTATGCCAATTAATCTCACTGGAGAATCGAATTTTGTAATTCTAGGGGCTACTGGAGGACAAATATTTGCCAGTCAGGTAGGTAATATTGGCTTAGTCGGTAGTTTCGGAGCCATGGCCGTAGGAACTCCGGTAATTGTGGTGAGTGGTGCTTTGGCCGGAGCGGCGATCGCCTCAATATTAGAAGGCATTGAAAGTGGTGATGTTAAGGTTCTCGGAATAACTACCATGGGATCGGTGCTGGGCGCTGGTTTTGGAGCTAGCCTAGGCAATGTTGGAGTTGCTATAGGAGGAACAGCTTTTGGCATTGGCATGGGAACTATGGCTGTGACTGGGGGAATTTTTGCCCTGGGGGCATATCAATTAATCAAAATGTTTGTTAAAGATAGCCCAAAGGAATCTTACGGACAGATTTTTTATCGTATGGAAGAACAAATTTCATATGAGGAATTTTACGTCCATGC
>NZ_JADEWJ010000188.1:0-7682 GCF_015207725.1 Synechocystis sp. LEGE 06083 | reverse complement strand
AGTCCGGTTTGATGCCAAATTTCTCTAGGCTTTGGTCGGTTGTTTGGCCCACTACGGCTAACTTTAACCCCGCCAGAGCCCTACTGTCCCAACCATGGTGTTGCAATCTTTGGAAGAAAAACTCTACCCCATTGGCCGAAGTTAGAATTAGCCAGTCAAAGTCCCCCAACTTGGCGATCGCCTGGTCGAGGGGTTGCCAGTCGGTGGGGGGAACAATTTCCAGGGCGGCCATAGCTAATACATTGGCACCTTGCTGTTGCAAAAGTTCGGTAAACTGGCTCGCTTGGTCGGCGGCCCGGGTAACCAGAATAGTTTTTTGGGCCAGGGGCAGGGGGGTCAAGGCAGGGACAATCCTTTGATCAACAACATCCCCAATGACAATTACCGCTGGGGCCAGGGACTGTCCTTGGGTTTTTTCCACCATATCAGCTAGGGTTCCCCCCCAGGTTTGCTGTTCCGGTCTGCCGGCATTTTTAATTACCGCCATGGGGGTGCCAGGGGATTTACCCGCCTGGAGTAACTTATCCACCACCAACGGCAAATTTTTAGTCCCCATTAGAATCACTAAAGTGGGCAATTGGGCCAGGGCAGGCCAAGGCCAACCATGGGGATCATGGCCGTCCATGACAAAAAAACCCGTGCCGGTGTCTTTGGCTGTGAGGGGAATCCCTGCTAGTCCTGCACTGGCGATCGCCGAAGAAACCCCCGGTATCACTTCATAGGCACAATGGTGGGCCACCAGGGTTGCCAGTTCCGGTAGAAGGCGACCAAAAATCCAGGGGTCACCGCTTTTCAGCCGCACCACCCGTTTACCCAGGCGGTAATGGTCTAGCAATAGTTGATTGATTTTTGCCTGGGGAGTGCTGGGTTTCCCTGCCCGTTTGCCAACAAAAATCCGTTCACAATCCGGTGGCAGCAGATCGAATAGCTCCTGGGACACCAACGCGTCATAAATTACTACCTCCGCCCTACCCAACACGGCGATCGCCCTTTGAGTGAGATAGGCCACGGGCCCCAGACCAGCCCCCACCAGATAGACTTTAGCTGCGGCAAACGATGGTGGTGGCACAGTAATCATGGCTATTGGCAATGAACTACAAAATCATACTCCCCTGGCCAAAATCTGTTCAAGGGGCGGGGTTTTGCCATCACCTGAACTCTGAACTAAGAATAGGGAGAGCCAGGGCCCGATGCGGAGTTTCTACTCAGCGGCGCAAAAATTAGGTTGCCTTGGAGCCGGGGCGATCAACTGGGGACACCAACGCATTATGGGTGAGGTAGTTTTTCAGCCATTGTCGACCCTGGTCCAAAAGCTGGGGTAACGTTTTCACAGGCCAAAGCTTGGCAGTACCGTCGGCCGAAGAAGTTAAAACCCAGTGGCCATCAGGGCTAAATTCCGCTGACCGCACCCAATTACCATGGCCTTCCAGGGTGACCAATTCCCTTCCAGAACGGTCCCAAAGCCTAGCGGTGCCATCGTTGGAAGCGGTGACAAGCATTTGTCCGTCGGGGCTCCAATCCACAGTACCCACTAAACCCTGATGGCCATATAGCACCGCTACTGTTTTGCCGCTACGGTCCCAAAGTCTAGCGGTGTGGTCGGCAGATACGGTGGCAATCAAGTCCCCCTCGGGGCTAAATTGGGCCTGGTAAACAATGCTTTGATGGCCAGCTAAGGTCAACAAGGGACGACCGAGGAAATCCCAAATCCGGGCGGTGTTATCCACGGAGGCTGTCAGTATATAACGGCTGTCAGTGCTAAATTGGGCAAAATACACTGGTCCTTCATGGCCCCGGCATACGCCCACCTCCCGGCCAACAATTTCCCAGATGCCGGCTGTATTATCATCCGAGGCTGTGACGATAAATTGGCCATCGGCGCTAAACTCCGCCGCAAAAATAGTCTTTTCGTAGTGTCTCAGTACCGCCAATTCCCGGCCAGTATTATTCCAAACCCGAGCGGTGCCGTCTTTGCTAGCAGTGACGATATACTGACTATCGGAGCTGAAGCGCACATTCAAGACCGCATCCTGGTGCCCCCGCAGGGTGGTCAATTTTTTGCCCAACACATTCCAAATTTGAGCAGTTTTGTCCGCCGACCCCGTTACAATCCATTGGCCGTCCGGGCTAAATTGCCCTTCTCGCACCCAGCCTTGGTGATCCGCTAACACGGCAATGCATTTTCCTTCCATGGTCCAGAGACGAGCTGTTTTATCCCTGGAAACAGTCAACAGGCGATCGCCTTTGGGGTTGAAATGGGCATTGCGTACCCAGTGGCTGTGGCCGGTGAGAGTGATGGTATTTTTCGGGGCAATGTCCCATTGACGGGCCGTTTGGTCAGCGGAGACAGTGAAAATAAAACGACCATCGGCGCTAAAATCAGCGTCGTAAATTTCCTTCTGATGGGCCTGTAAAACGGTGAGCAAATTGCCTTCCTTCGTCCAAAGTCGGGCGCTGCCATCGGTGGAACAGGTGACAATTCTTTGGCCGTCCGGACTAAAACGGGCCGCGTGGATATTGTGGTCTTGACCCCGGAGCGTGCCCAAGCATTTACCATGGCGACTCCAAAGCCTAGCAGTACCGTCATTGGAAGACGTGATGATGTACTGGCCATCGGGACTCCAGAGGGCATTGTTGACCCAGTTTTGGTGCCCCTTTAAAACAGCAAAGCATTGACTGCTCAGATCCCATAGCCGGGCAGTGCCATCGGCGGAACAGGTGACAATCCATTGGCCATCAGGGCTAAATTGGGCGTTGCGTACCCAACTGGTATGCCCCTGGCAAAGGCCAATTTCCCGACCTTCTAGATCCCATAACCGGGCAGTGCCGTCCCGCGAGGCAGACAGTAAAATTTGTCCATGGCAGTTGAATTCAGCATTGCGGACCCAGTCGGTGTGGCCCTGGCAGAGGGTGAGTTGTTCCCCGGCAAAATTCCAAATGCGTACAGTATTATCCTGGCCACTGGTCATTACAAACTGATGATGGGGACTAAAATGCACACTCCTTACCCAGTCTTCGTGGCCCTGGAGGGTGGCGACTTCTTCCCCATGGCGTTGCCAGAGCTTAACGGTGTGATCGGCGGAGGCGGTGGCAAAATATTGACCATCGGCACTCCAGTCCACTGCCGTGATGGCCCCTTGGTGTCCCCGCAAAATGTTAATCAGTTCACCGTGGAAAGACCAAAGATAGGCAATACCGTTGCTGGTGGCTGTGAGCAATAGGGGGGGAGTGTTGTCCATGGGAGGACTGATCCGCAGACCGGTGACTGGCCCATCGTGTTGGCAACGGTTACATTCATTGATTTGAGCCAAAATGCTGTGGAGAGAAAGCCAGGGGGCCAGGCTAGGATATTGCACCAGAGGAGTTTCCGCTGTGACTAGTTTTTGTAGTTCCTGCCCGGTTTTAACTGCCGCCAGCAAGGCCTCCAGGGGATAGGAGACAAATTGTTTGAGAATAAACTGGCATTGCTTTTCCAGATTGATACCAGCCAGTAATTTTTGGTATTGCAATTGAGCTGCCTTCAACTTCTGGGCCGCGGCCTGTTCCTCCACACTGGAGCCTGCTTCCAACTCTGCAATTAAATCTTCGTTTCCCTGTTGGCGATCGCCAGAGGATGGGGCCATTAAATTGGGATTGGCTTTACTGCCCCGGCGACCAGCGCTAATGACGGCGGGAGTGGAGATAGCGGCACTTTTCTCTTGGAGGGCATGGGCTAAATGGGGCGTACTGAGACGGTAATAGGGCACCGTGGCTTGGTAAATCACGATAACTAATCTGCCCCGGAGCAATAGAGCCAGCAATAAATGCAATTGCTGAATGTCTTCTTGGGCAAACTCCGGTGGATTATCCCCCTCTGATTCAGGGACAGAATAGAGCGCAGTTAGTAACTCATGTTCGGTTTTGAGGCAAAGACCTTGCTGTCCATCGGCCAGGCTTTTGAGTAATTGCAGGGCTTTTTTAAGTAGATGGGGGGGCAGAAAAGCCAAATAGGTTTGGACGGCAAAGGTCAACCATTCATCTAACTTTTTACCCTGGTAATTCGCTGACTTAGTAACTTGTTGTTGTTCCAAGACGGTTCCCAACAGTTGCAAATCAATGGGATGGAGCCAGGGCCCCTCTTCCCAACCACCCTCCATCGCTAAATCCCCCAAAAATTGGGACTGCAAACTAGGGGGCCAAGGGTGGCGACATTGGGCCATGGCCTGGGCCAACCAACTTTCCGCTTGCCCTAGGGTGAGGGGGGGGATGGCCTGGTATTGCAGTGGGGGCAGGGACTGTTCTTCCTCCAATTGTCCCTTTAGCTCCCCATAAAAGTCGGCGATCGCCGTGGGGGGTAAAGAGATTAACAGACGGACACCTTGGGACGGGCCAGTGGTTAACAACCATTGCCACAGTACCAGAGCCAATTCCTGTTGGCGCAAGGAAGGACTTTGTTGCCAGGGTAGGGAGCCGTTTTCCCCGTCTAATATCAACAGCAAGTCCAATATTGGTAGGGCTTCTAGGGCAGAGGCTAACTCCGGGGCTGTAGCTTGCCCCAAGGCAGGCAGACTAAAGCGTTCCCCCAGGTGAACCCATAACTTTTCCGCCCAGCGCGGAGTAAACTCTACTAAAAACACCCGGTCTGGGGACATTTGTTGCAACACTTCCCCCGCTAACCAAGAAGTTTTGCCTCCCCCGGGCTCCCCTGTTAGGACCAACACTGGCATCGGCTTTTGTTCCCAAACCCTTTGCAGGTCATGCCAGGCGAGGGAAACTGTCTTTGGGGATTGCACGGCAGACAAACCCTCCGTACTGCCCCCCAGAATTTTTTCCGGTGCTAGGGGATGGCGATAAATACGTTGTTCTGGCCAACAGGGAAGGGGCCTGGGACCAATGAAGGCTCGCTGACCTAAACGGTATTCCCTGGTTTGATATTCCTGGTCAATGGCCAAGGCTGCCAGCCAATCTTCCAATTGTAAATAGCATTCCCGTAATTCCACCAGAATGGCTAGGTATAGACGGGGATTATCGTCAAAGGACACCAGGGTTTGGGCCTGGCGCAGGGTCATCAAAGCTTCTTTAATCTGGTCATTGGCCAATTGCACCCGACCGGCAAGGTAATGCAAATTTGCCAAGCAGGGACGATAATCCCGATCTTCAACTTCCTTAGAACGGGTTTCAAAGGCCCTTTTGAGAGCTTCCTTAGCTTCGTCAAATTTCCATTGCTCCACCAGGGCTTCACAAAGGTAACCATGAGCCAGGGAAATTAACCCCTGTAATTCCAATTCCGTCCAAGGCTTTTCCTGATTGCGATCTGGGGTGGTGTCCGTGGCAGCAAAGGGGGAAAGTTGATAGAAAAAAATCAGGCTGTTTTCGGCGGCTTGTCGCAGTTGCTCCCAGTCTTCTAGTCCCCGTAGAAGTTCCCCCACCAAGTTGAGGGTTTCTCCATGGACAAAGTGCCATTGCTGATTTTCTAGGGCGGCGATCGCCGTTTGGGCATAATTACGGGTTTGTTGCCAAAGTTGATGGGCACGGCTTTTTTCTCCGTAGGCTTGGAGTAGGGAGAGATAGCCCAACCGTAGGCTCAGCCAAATAATTGGCTCCGTATCCCCCAGCAGTTCCCAGACATCCAAACTTTCCCGATAGTGGCACTGGGCCTGTTTTCTGCCCATTTCTCCTTGGCTTTCCCGGGCCAAACCCTGTAACAAGGATAATTTGGCTTGGAGGAGGCTAATCGGCTCTAGTTCGAGGTTATGCTTTTGGTCAACGATCTCCCCCAACCAATGGGGTAAATTGACTAACATTTCCCGGCGTTTCTCCAGGGTCAATGGTGCCGGTTCTGACCAAACACACTGCCAGAGTTCATCGGTGCATTGCTCCAGATCCCCTGCCCCCAGCCGTAGATCAAACCAATGGCTTTTGCCGTCCAAGAAAGTCTGTAGGCCACGGAAGGCTTCTTCTATGGTGGGGGGAACCAGCACAACCCAATGGAAATGTCTCTCTCCACAGCGTTGTTGCTTTCCTTGGGCCAATTGGGCCAGAAAAGTTTGGGGATCGGGTTCTTCAGTCAGGCCAGTGATGAGAATAACGTCGCCTGTAAACTGTTCCCATTGCTGTAAAACCCTGGCCAGTTGCTCCTTTTCCGCCGCATCCAAAATCAGAACTTCGCCGGCGATCGCCGTGTCGTACCAATCTTCCACCCAGGTGAATTGACCGGCTAAGCAAAAATAAAGGTCATCCTGGGCTGCTGGTTGCCCAACCCGGTCAGCGAGGGATTGCAAAAGTTCTTGTTGCTGGGTAAGGCAGGATAACATAACAGCCATCGGTGTGAAGTTAGTACAATTACTAGCAAGGAAAAAATTATTTGACCTGTGAAGTTTTGCTTAATCTACGGTGGACACCGCCGCAAGACTGAGCAAATTTAATCAAAAATAGCGGGGAAAGCTCTAGGCCTCAGCTTCAATTTTAGTGACAAGATGCCAGCGTTGACACGGCCAGGGACGGGAGCAATTAAGCCATGACCAACGGATATCCATTGGGGCATGATTCATTGACCTGGATTCGGAATCAAAGCAGTCAGCAAAGTTTTTGCCCAACAAATCCTTGATGTTGCCCCAATATTTCATCTCCAGCAAAACTGGCTACACCGTATATTTTCATCTCTAACCATCTCTAACTGCCAATATTTTGACTATTAGCTAACTTAATTTGCCTAGTCACATCTGCCCTGGCCAGTTCCAGAGACACAGAAGCTATCTAGTGGAGTTGCGTCTCAGGCGCTCCAATTCCGTTTCCAATTCCCACTTTTTGAATTCCGCCTCCAAGGGATCCAACTCCCGATGATAGGTTTCCCCGGTATTGCCTTGATTCCAGCCCATGGTGTCCGTAGCCCGCCTTTGGGCCTCAGATGCTTTTTGCTCAGCCGCCATTTGTTTGGCTTTTTGCTGTACTTCCTTTTGTCGTTGCTGAATTTCCTCTATCAAACTTTGAGCTTGGCTGATCCGTTTTTCTGTCCCCGCCCGTTGCCCCCACACTTGATTGCCCTGACGCAGTAAGGTGGCTTCCCTTTCCTGGGCTCCTTGGGCCAAATCTTCTCGCCCAGCGGCCTTAGCCTGTTGAATGCGGCTATGCCAAGCCTGAATATCCTGGGCTAGGTTGAGAATTTGGGTTTCCTGGTCCTGTTTTTTGCGCTGTAGGTCTGTCAGTAAACGACGGGCGTCGGCTTCCTGTTCCCTCAACTGTTCTAACAGAGCTTCCAACTCCAGATGGGGGTTGTTTTGCAAAAACTCTTCCAGACGGTCTTCTAAAAAACGGCCGACATCGTCAAACAAGCCCATCGCTACAATCTTCCCAAAAATCTACTAGGTGCCATAAAAGCTTTTTCCTACTCCAAGATACCTTGTTTTTTTCTCCCATCACTGGAGATCAATCAAGACCCTGACTCTTTCTCGGCGATCGCCAAAGGTCCAAATAAATTAGGGCAAACTAAAAGCTTTGTCCTACCTCTAGATATCTTGTTTTTCCTTGCCGGGACAGAATTGCTTGCTGACTATTTACCGCTGCCAATTGCCAGCCGCTACTACCGATCGCCTCACCGATTTGAATGCGTTGGGTCATGCCATTCCAGCGGAATAGGGCCGAGGAGCGATCGCCGGATTCCAAAACCCCCACTAGGTCATGTTTAGTCTTACTGGGCACCATGG
>NZ_JADEWJ010000187.1:0-7701 GCF_015207725.1 Synechocystis sp. LEGE 06083 | reverse complement strand
TCCGAAAGCAGTGCACCCCAAATTTCAAGCTATGACAACAAATACCCCGTGCAGAAGCACAGGGTAAAAATTACAACAAGCTCAATGACAGAGAGTTTTGTCGCTCAAAAACTTAGCCCAAAGCTTTTTCAATGGCAGCTTTTAAAGAAGAGTCATCGGGTTTAGTTTGGGGGTCAAAGCGGGCCACCACCTGCCCATCTCGACCAATTAAAAACTTGCCAAAATTCCAGCCAATGTCTTCGCCATCGCCGACGAGGAATTGGTAGAGGGGGCTGCGGTTGGGACCATTGACGTCTTGCTTTTCTAGCAAGGTAAAGTCCACATCGTACTTGGTTTTGGTGAATTCTTTAATCTCCTCTGGGGAGCCTGGTTCCTGGGCACCGAATTGATTGCAGGGCACACCGATAATTACCAAACCTTGGTCTCCATAGGCCTGATCCAAGGCCACTAGGCCGCTGTACTGGGGAGTTAAGCCACACTTACTGGCAACATTGACAAAGAGGACAACTTTATTATCAATTACCTCCGGAGCCAGGGGCGTGCCATCTAGGGTGGTCAAGGAATTGGGTAAAGGCATAGGTGTTAAGAAATATTACGACGGTTTCCATTATGGACGATTAAGGTACTTCCGGTACCGGAGGGGGACTATCCTCCAGGGTGGTGTTATCCAACAGCAATCCCAGGGTGGCAAAGGGCAGGCCGTAAATGGCGATCGGGTTGGTGTAACCCTTCAACTCAATGGTGTCTTGCTGAATAGTTGCGGCCCATTGGGGTAATTCCTGTAGATAGCTAAAGGTTTTTTCGCTCATGGCCAAGTCGAAATGGGCCTGCTTGGTGGCAGATTCTAACCGAAAAGCAGCGTTGACCGTATCACCGATCGCCGTGTAGTCGGGGTGATCGCCACTACCGGTATTACCCACCATGGCGTAGCCAGTGTTTATTCCTGTGCCAATACGGAGGGGGAAAGGCAGATCGTATTTTTGATTTAACCGGGCCGTCATGGCCTGGAGGCGGTTGACAGCATGGAGAATTTGGAGAATTTCCGCCGGGGTAGCTTCGTTGTAGCCGTGGAACCAGATCGCCATCACCGCATCGCCGATGTACTTATCCACCCAGCTACCGGCTTCCCGCAAAATATGTCCGGCCTGGCGGAACCAATTGCCAATTAGTAGGGATAGCAATTCCTCCTGCACCTGCTGGGCCATGCCAGTGAAGTTGCGCATATCCGCCACCAACACCGTAATTAGTCGCCGCTCATGGAGCACGTTGGTCTGGGTATCCCATTCCGCCGGATTCCGCAACAGCCCCGACGGTGTACCGTTTTGGTCAGAGTAAAATTTTGCTTCCGTTTTACCAAAGGTAATTTTGTCCTTGTCCTGAATGGCGATCGGTATACTCACCCG
Source organism: Synechocystis sp. LEGE 06083 (assembly GCF_015207725.1). Classification (NCBI taxonomy): domain Bacteria; kingdom Bacillati; phylum Cyanobacteriota; class Cyanophyceae; order Synechococcales; family Merismopediaceae; genus Synechocystis; species Synechocystis sp. LEGE 06083. Next base: position 6,298 of record NZ_JADEWJ010000187.1, on the reverse strand, counting down.
CCGACCATTGACGAAGGTGCCATTGCGGCTACCTAGGTCAATTAACAAAAAAGTATCTTCCTCCGTCGCCTGCAAAATCGCATGGTTGCGGGAAATGCAACTGTCCCGGATGACCAAATCATTCTCCTGGCTCCGGCCCACAGTCCAATAGTTCCGCCCCTGGAGAGGAAAAGTCACATCCCCATGGGAGAAATGTACTATTAGGTGAACGGATGGAGCAGGCTTATCCACGGGGTAATGGCAAAAGTTGACTTAGGCCATCATAGCCCCAAGCCAGAAAAGGGCATCTACAACAATAGTACTCAACACGGCTCCCGCAAAGGCCTGCCAGCCGGGGGACCGCCGTTGCAACGCCCAACCGCCCAGCCCCAGCAATAGGGCCAACAATAGCCAAGCCCAGGCCGCCCCCCAGGGGGTATGAATTTTAGCCAGGGCCGCTTGGAAAACAAACCGGGCGAATTCGGGGTCCACCACCATCACCTGACGCCAATGATCCATCAAGCCGGTGAGGTAAAAGTAAATATCGGTGACGGCCGTTCCCGTCAGGGAGCCTAGGTAGAATAAATGGCCGATTACGCCCCAGCCCCGTTTCAGTCCCCAAAGGGCAAAGGGTAAACCGATCGCCTCGATGGGTAAATGCCAGAGGGGTTCCCAACGAAACCAACCCCAATAAATGGCCCCCGCCAACCAACTCCAGCTAAAGCCCAGCAGTAAATCCCCCCACAGGGCCTGATCGGGTCGTTTCATTAACCAAACGGCGATCGCCACCCAGGGTAAAGTCAACGCCAGGGAAAGCCAGGGAAATTGCCGCACCAGGGGCGCTTGGATAAACACCGGCACAGAAACCAGAAAGCCCGCCATCAGTTGCATGCCTGTGGTGGTGGCATCAATGGCAAGGCCGGAGCGCCAACGGTGGAAGCGGCGCAGAAAATTAAGCCCTGGCTGGGCTAAGGCGGTGGTTAAAAGGGGAATCACTACAGGGGTTGAATAAAGTTGGCTAAAAGGGGTTTTAAAAAAGCTTCCCTCTGGGGGAACAGAGGCAGGGGTAATTTTAAGTTTTGTTACTTTAAATTAATCTTGCTTATTATATCCAAAAACTTCTAGGCTTTCTAGGGAATACTGCCTATGGTTTGGCCACCTCAGCCCCAGGAATCAGAAATATTGCTAACGGTTATCCCCCAAGCCGCTAGAATGGGCTACGGAGATCGGCCCAGGATACCAACTGCATCTAGTGAATCTAGCCTGGCTCCAGGGATTTTTTCTACCCCTTCCGTCCCCGCCGGCCCCAGCGCTATTAATTTTTCGATCATTCACCATGGCTAAAGTTTTAGTTTCTGACTCCATTGACCAAGTCGGCATTGATATTCTCAAACAAGTTGCCCAAGTTGACGTAAAGACTGGGCTATCGGAAGCAGAAATTATAGACATCATCCCCGAGTACGATGCCATCATGTTGCGCTCTGCCACTAAGGTGACGGAGAAAATTATCCAAGCGGGTAGCCAGTTAAAAATCATTGGCCGGGCTGGGGTTGGTGTGGATAATATCGATGTGCCTGCGGCCACTCGCCAGGGCATTGTGGTGGTTAACTCCCCCGAAGGTAATACCATTGCGGCGGCGGAACACGCTTTGGCCATGATGATGGCCCTGGCCCGCCACATCCCCGATGCCAATAAATCCGTCAAAGAAAATAAGTGGGAACGGAAACAATTCATCGGCACCGAAGTTTACAAAAAAACCCTAGGGGTAGTGGGTCTAGGAAAAATTGGTTCCCACGTGGCCGGAGTGGCCAAGGCCATGGGCATGAAATTGCTGGCCTATGACCCGTTTATTTCCCAGGAACGGGCCGACCAAATCGGTTGTACGTTGGTGGACTTGGATCTGCTATTCAGCGAAGCGGATTTCATTACCCTACACATTCCCAAAACGCCGGAAACCGCTAATCTGATCAATGCTGAAACCCTGGCTAAAATGAAGCCCAGTGCCCGCATTATCAACTGTTCCCGGGGGGGCATCATTGACGAAGAGGCTTTGGTTACTGCCATTGAAACGGCCGAGATTGGTGGGGCGGCCCTGGATGTGTTTGCCCAGGAACCCCTGGGGGAATCCCGTCTGCGGGAATTTAGTAATGTGATTTTGACTCCCCATTTGGGGGCCTCCACCGAAGAAGCCCAGGTGAACGTGGCGGTGGATGTGGCTGAACAAATTCGGGATGTGTTGTTGGGTTTACCGGCCCGTTCAGCGGTGAATATCCCTGGCCTCACCCCCGATGTGATGGAAAAGTTACGTCCTTACCTCAAGCTAGCGGAAACCCTTGGCACCCTAGTGGGGCAGTTGGCGGGCGGCCGGATCGATCGCCTGACGGTTTGTTTACAGGGGGATTTGGCGGAATATACCAACAGTCAACCCCTGGTGGTGGCGGCCATTAAAGGTCTGCTCTCCCAAGCCCTCCGGGAACGGGTCAACTATGTCAATGCGGCGATCGAAGCTAAAGAGCGCGGCATTAGGGTAATTGAAACCAAAGATGCTTCGGTGCGGGACTATTCCGGCTCCTTGCACCTCAAAGCCACTGGCACCATGGGGGAACACTCCGCCACGGGGGCCCTGTTGAGCAACGGCGAAATCCGCATCACCGACGTAGACGAATTCCCCATTAACGTTCCCCCCAACAACTATATGTTGTTCACCCTGCACCGGGATATGCCGGGCATCATTGGTAAAATTGGTTCCCTGCTGGGTAGCTTTAACGTCAACATTGCCAGCATGCAAGTGGGACGTAAAATTGTCCGGGGGGATGCGGTCATGGCCCTGAGTTTGGACGATCCCCTCCCCGATGGTTTGCTATCAGAAATTACCAAGGTGGCTGGTATTCGAGATGCCTACACCGTTAAGCTCTAATCAGCTTGCCAAAGGTTGAAGTCAATTTCGGGAGGTTTAAATCCCTCCCCTGCCGTTGGCCCATATCAGGGAGGAATGAATGGCTGTGGCTAATAGTTGGTGGGAAATTAGAATACTTTGCCATCCTTCCCTGGAAGAAACTGCTTTTTGGCGGCTGGAAAAGTTTGGCTGTGTGGGCACTTCCACTGAAAAAAAGGCCCATTCCCTGCTCATCCGTGGTTATTTACCCCAGGAAAAGGCAGAAATTCTTGACCTCGCCGCCCTAGCCCTCTGGTGTGAGCAGGACGCCCTATTACTTCAGGTGCCCAAGCCCCGTTTCCATTGGCAATTGATTGACGAAGAAGATTGGTCCATTAGTTGGAAGGAGCATTGGCAACCCACCCCTGTTGGTGATCGGTTTATTATCTACCCAGCCTGGATTGATCCCCTAGACCCTGGCGATCGCCTGATTCTGCGCCTCGACCCCGGGGTGGCCTTTGGCACCGGCACCCATGCCACCACCCAGCTTTGTTTGGAATCCTTGGAAATGCGAGTGGATCCAGACAAAAATCAAGTGTTGGCGGATCTTGGTTGTGGTTCCGGTATTTTGGGCATTGGAGCAATTTTATTAGGGGCGGCCAAAGTGTACGGGGTGGACAATGACCCCCTAACGGTGGATTCGGCCCGCCATAATCGCCATCTGAATCAAATTCATCCCGATAATTTGGTCATTAATGAGGGCAGTGTGCTGGAGTTGGAGCAGTTAATTGCGGAGCCGGTGGATGGCATTATTTGCAATATTTTGGCGGACGTCATTGTCGATTTACTGCCCCAATTCACCCCCCTGGTCAAACCCCAAGGTTGGGCCATTCTCAGCGGCATTATGGTGGAACAAAGTCAGGCGATCGCCGATGCGCTGGAGCAAAACGGTTGGACGGTGGTCGCCATTTGGAAGCGGCAGGAATGGTGTTGCTTTCAAGCTAGAAGGGAAGATAGTGATTGATAATAGCAGTGGGGAGAATTGAGATTATATGGGGAGGAAACATAAACTTTTAAAACAAATTTTGTCTTGCTCAAAGAATATACCTTTTAACGATTTTGTGAGCCTGATAGAGTCATTTGGTTTTCATCTTTCCAGAATTAGTGGGAGTCACCATATTTTTATCCACCCCGACGTCACAGAATTAGTTAACGTTCAAAATGTTAAAGGACAGGCCAAACCTTACCAAATCAAACAGTTTTTAACTTTAGTTGAAAAATATAATCTCAGATTGGAGGATTAATTATGAAGGACTATCACATCAATATCTTTTACAGTGAAGAAGATGAAGGTTATATTGCCGATATTCCCGACCTTAATTGTTGTTCCGCCTTTGGTGAATCACCATTTGAAGCTTTGCGGGAAGTGGAAATTGCCAAAAAATTGTGGTTAGAAAGTGCCAAAGCGGAGGGAAAATCCATTCCTCTGCCAACCTATCGACCCGCCATTTATCAGGCTTCCTGAACAACCTAAGGGCAGAAGATGCAAAAAATCACAAAAAAGAGGCCATTGCTGACCTCAAAGAAATTGATTCATAAAATTGCCATTCAACATTGCTAAATTAGCAACAACTAGTCTCGAGCCTAGGCCAGACCCGCATTGGTGCCGGGACGGCCAGTGGCTAATTCGACTTTCACAATTTTGCCGCCCATTTTCATGATGCGCTGTTGCTCACGAAACCAATTGTCGTAGGGCACCAACTTCGTAAAATAAGTATTTTGTAATTCCCGTTGTGTCCGAATCCGGGTTTGGCTAGGAACACAAGCCGTAATTCTAAACATCCGCATGGGGTGTGGCTCTCCTAAAACGTTTTCTCTTAAAAAGTTGGCATATGCGACAGAACGGGAGTCAGAAGTCAATACCGGTCAGCTAAAACCCCGGCTATCCCGGTGGTGGCTTTAACGGCCCCAGCACTCACTTTAGACTTCCCGTTCCAACAGAGGGGCTACTGGCTAAGTTGTAAATCAACCAAGGCAGCATTACCCACGGGAATCCAGGACTAGCTCAAGCCAGAGCAGATGTAGTCGAGGTAAACGCCCATTTCTTTGCCAGCATCAGCACCAACCAAGCTAGCGGTAACTTCTTTGATGGCTTGGATAGCTTGTACGGTGGAAGAGATGGGTACACCCAAGGAGTTGTAGGTTTCTTTCAAACCGTTGAGTACGCGCTCATCGAGAATGGAAGCGTCACCAGCCAACATGGCATAGGTGGCATAGCGGAGGTAGTAGTCCAAGTCACGGATACAAGCCGCATAGCGACGGGTGGTGTACATGTTGCCACCGGGACGGGTTACGTCGGAGTACAACAGGGATTTGGCCACAGCTTCTTTAACGATGGTGGCAGCGTTGGCGCTGATTACACTGGCAGCCCGCACCCGCAGTTCACCGCTGGCGAAGTAGCTTTTCAGTTTGTCCATGGCAGCACCGTCGAGGTACTTACCTTGAACGTCAGCAGAGTTGATTACAGCCGTAATTGCGTCTTGCATAGTTTTGGTTTCCTTAAATCTTACTCAATGGAAAAAATTGCTAAAAGGGTTGAATAATTAGGGCTCAACACTTCAATAAGCTCAGGTTTAACAACCTAGCTCATGGCACCGATAACGAAATCAAAGTAGGCGGAGGCTTCGGCGGCATCATCGGAGGACATCAAACCAGAAGCAACTTCTTTCATTTCCCGGACACTTTGAGCAACGGCTTCAATGGGGGTGCCGAGGGAACGATACATTTCCCGTACGCCCACTAAACCGATTTCTTCGATGGGGGTAACGTCACCGGAAACCACACCGTAGGTGACGAGGCGGAGGTAGTAGTCCATGTCCCGCAAGCAGGTGGCGGTCATTTCTTCACCGTAGGCATTGCCACCGGGGGAAACGATGTCAGGACGTTTTTGGAAAAGGCGATCGCCAGCTTGTTTAACGATGGTCTCGCGGGAACCGGTCAAGGTTTCAGCAATGCGAAGACGGGCGGCACCGCCGGTAACGAAAGATTTAATACGATCCAGTTCACCCGGGCTTAGGTAGCGGGCTTCTGCATCAGCATTCACGATTGATTTCGTGACGATACTCATGGATGGATTCCTCCGTAAAGATTTAAAACGTTAAAAAAAGGCTTTAAGCTGATTTTATCAACCGAGACATAGTCACGAACTGGACAAAGCCGTTAACCAGCGGACTCCAGCGAGCAACCTGCCCAAACTATTCTCAGGCATTGCGTTCCTGATTACACTGTCCCCGTAACAGTTTGTAATATTTCTTGACGATCGCCCCCTGAATTTGCCCTAATCCCTTGGCATTTTAGGGGGAGGCTGTAAGATTAGAGGGGAAAGTAATGGTTAAATCCAAATTTTCCCGAATTTTGACTTCCACTCCTCCGCCTCCCTTCGTA
>NZ_JADEWJ010000186.1:0-7721 GCF_015207725.1 Synechocystis sp. LEGE 06083 | reverse complement strand
GGTAAACCGCTGGCCTGGGCCATTTCAATGACCGCTGTTTCCTTTTCTGCTAACCATAAATAACGGGCGTCAACCTTTTGACCAGGCAATGGGCCCTGTACCCGCACCTTTTGCCATTGGCTATCGAGATTATGGGCGATCGCCTCTAGAGTTCCTTCCCCGCCATCGGCCAAGGGATGGGCAACACAGTCAAATTCTGGTGCTAAAACTTCCGATGTAATACGGCAAACCTCCCCAGCGGAGAGAGTCCCTTTAAACGAGTCTGGTGCAATCAGGATTCGGCGCATCAGGGCATCTTCCAGCCTCCCCTATCCACACCTGTTGCACTTTCTTACGAACTAACGAAAAAAATTAACGACGATTCAGACCTTCCGCGGCTTCTCGGAAAGGCTCCACCTCAGGACTAAAATCAATAGGCAGAACCGCTACGACGTTTTCGTGGGGCCGGGGAATAATCACCCAGGTTTTCACATCTGCCCCTTCCGTGCGGTTAATGGCATCAATACCCGCCGCCATGGCAGTTTTCACTTCCTGCACATCTCCACGAATGTTAAGGGTGAACCGAGCACTCCCTGCCCGAATGTAGCCCACAATGGTAATCCTACCGGCCTTAACCATGGCATCAGCAGCGGCAAGAATACCGGGAAAACCAATGGTTTCAATGGAACCGACGGCGGATTGGGCGGACATATTTTTCTCCTTGACAGTGGCGGCAAAAACTAAAGGACAGGTCGAACCAAAACCCTCGACTTAACGACTGGTCGGGGTGGAGATTAGCGAGAATCCCATGGTCAACTATAGGCTAAGTGGTGTACATCGGACCACGACGGCAGCAAAGTCTCCGTTAGGTGCGGAAGCGAGCTACTTTTTCTGTGTATTCCACCGGCAGAACCGCCAGGACATTTTCGGGTGGATTGGGGACGATGTAGTGGCTGACAATTTCTCCCCCCATAACGGATTCATTGACCGCGGCTAGACCCATCTTCATCGAGAGATTGACCTCCGACACTGGACCCCTTATTGCGACCACAAAATTTCCCCGTTCCGCCAAGTCATAGTACACCAGGGTCACTCTTCCCCCTTTGAGCATGGCATCGGCGGCGGCCAGAACGGAGGGAAAGCCAAGAGTTTGTATAACGCCAACGGCCTGGGGCATGGGAAATTCCTCTGGGGGGACGGATGGGAACAATCAATCATCAATCGGACTGGGTAAGCGAGGATTAGAACTCAGCTAGCCTTTCATCCTATCAAAAACGTGGCACGGGCAAATCAACACGCAAGGTGCCAGGGCTGTTAACCAGGGGAATTGGTTGCTTGGGCAGGGAACAACGAATAGCTTTCGAGCTGGTGCCCTAATCGATGCCTACCTTGCCCCCTGACTAAAATCCCCGCTATGGGGGCCAGTCAGTGTGTCAAAATACTAGATTGTTGTGCCCCGATCGCCCTTGCTTGTTTTATCTTTACGGATCAGCGGGGGGAGATGCGGCGGCGGTCCAAATCGTTACTACAAACTAAGTTTTCCCCCAGAAATCATGGCTGAGACCCTACTGTTTGCCGCCCTACGCCAAGCCCTTGACGAAGAAATGGGACGGGATGTCAACGTCCTTGTGCTGGGAGAAGATGTGGGGCACTATGGCGGTTCCTACAAGGTGACCAAGGATTTGTACGAAAAGTATGGCGAAATGCGGGTGTTGGATACCCCGATCGCCGAAAACAGTTTCACCGGCATGGCGGTGGGGGCGGCCATGACAGGATTACGCCCAGTCATTGAAGGCATGAACATGGGTTTCCTACTGTTGGCGTTTAACCAAATTGCCAACAATGCCGGCATGTTGCGCTACACTTCCGGCGGTAATTACCAAATTCCCATGGTCATTAGGGGGCCTGGGGGCGTAGGCCGGCAGTTAGGGGCAGAGCACTCCCAACGGTTGGAGGCCTATTTCCATGCAGTGCCGGGGCTAAAAATTGTGGCTTGCTCCACCCCCTATAATGCCAAGGGTCTGCTCAAGGCGGCCATTCGGGACAATAACCCAGTGTTATTTTTTGAGCACGTACTGCTGTACAACCTGAAGGAAAATCTGCCCGACTACGAATATATTGTGCCCTTGGATAAAGCGGAAGTGGTGCGCCCTGGCAAAGACGTGACCATTTTGACCTATTCCCGCATGCGTCACCATTGCTTACAGGCCCTCAAAACCTTGGAAAAAGAAGGTTACGACCCGGAAGTAATTGACCTGATTTCCCTCAAGCCCTTTGACATGGAAACCATTAGCGCTTCGGTGAAGAAAACCCATCGGGTAATTATTGTCGAAGAATGTATGAAGACTGGCGGCATTGGGGCAGAATTAATCGCCCTCATCAATGACCATCTCTTTGATGAATTAGATGCTCCGGTGGTGCGCCTTTCTTCCCAGGATATTCCCACCCCCTATAACGGCATGTTGGAACGGCTGACCATTGTCCAACCACCCCAAATTGTCGACGCGGTCAAGGCGATCGTCGGTTAATAGACTTCGAAGCAATAGCCCTTGCCATAAACAGAATTAATCAGGCGGGGGGCATTGGGCTGTTCAATTTTGCGTCGTAGCAACCGCACTAGGGCGGCCAAAACGTTGCTACTGGGGGGGGATTCTCCCGGCCAGAGGCGAGCATAGATTTCCTCGTGGCTCAAAATTTGCCCCGGGGCCTGAAGGAACAGACTCAGCAGGGCCACTTCCTTTTCCGACAGGGCAATGCGTTGACCTTGACAATAGGCCACTTGATTAGCCACATCTAGGCTGACGTTGTTGACACTAAGCACATTGCTTTTACCTGGAATTTCTGGAGAGATTTCTCCTTGGCCTTGCCGTCGCAATAGGGCTCGCACCCTGGCTAAAAGTTCCCTTAATTCAAAAGGTTTAATTAAATAGTCATCTCCACCGGCATCTAAGCCCGCCACCCGGTCATCGAGGGTATCTTTAGCAGTGAGAAATAAAACCGGCGTTGACCGTCCCAGAGCCCTAATTTGACGACAAATTTCCAACCCAGATACCTGGGGCAACATCCAGTCAAGGATTAATAAGTCATATTGACCGGCGATCGCCATGGCTAAACCCATTTGACCTTGGTCGGCCACATCAGTGCGATAACCCTGATGCCCTAATGCTTTGCTTAAAGGTTCCGTTAAAGCATTTTCGTCGTCCACTAAAAGAATATTGGCCATGGCTAATTCTCCTCCCACAAATAGACCACCCATCCCTGGAAGCAAACTGGAACCAAATATGATTCCGACTGACTTACTAATTAATTTTATAATTGATTGAAAAAGTTATTCCCACAGCATGCAGTATTTCTAGTGACGTATGATCGTGGATGTCAAGCTTAGGGAAGGAGCTAACAAAATCAAGGACGGAGTAAATGGAATGGTATTTGCGAATGACATTGAATAATAGCAAATAACAGCGTTCCATTCTTTTATTTACAATAGGTTGCTCACTAATCACTCCAACGCTTCAGCATACTTCGATCAAAAAATTTAAACTCAGTATTTTCATCCTGCTTGGCTTCGTACATTGCAATATCAGAAAATTTTAAAATTTCATCACCTTTTTCTGAATCATCAGGTGCAATGGCAATGCCAATGCTGAGCAAAATTTCAATTGATTGGCCCTGAATTATTACAGGTCTTTTAAAAATCTTTAAGATATTAAAGACAATATCCTCAACCTTTAAGCTATTCTCAAGATTTTGTATTATCAAAATAAATTCATCTCCACCGATGCGGAACAGATCATCATCAGAGCGAACAGCCTGCTGAAGTCGATTAGCTGTCTCCTTTAGTACTAGATCTCCAGCGTCATGGCCAAGGGTATCGTTAATTTTTTTGAATTTATTTAGGTCTATAAATAAAATGGCAGTTTTAGAATTGCATTGTTGTGATTTTTTGATAGAATCGTCAATTTTATCAAACATGTCTGCTCGATTTTCCAGCCCAGTTAATTCATCATGGTGAACTTTATAGTCTAATATTTGCGTCCGTTCCTGCACTCTTTCGTTCATTTTAAAAAAAGCAGAGAGTAGATAGCCAATTTCATCATTGGGCAAAATATCTGAAACATCAAGTTTTTCGCCTTTGTCAACTTTCTCTGTGCTAGCAAGAAGTAGTTTCAGTGGTGAAAATAATTGTTTATTTAAAAATGAGAGAGTCATAAAGGCAAGAAATACAAAAAACATGATCTGAATATAAATAAATGTAAATAGCACTGCTCTGTTCCTTCGGTAATCACCCTTCCTTTGCTCTAGCAAAACATTTTCTGTATTTACCATTTCCCTAAGTACATTTCTGATATCTTCCATTGACTTCCTGCCTTTACCTTGATTGATAATTTCAAGGGATTTGACATAATTATTTTCCTGATTTAAACGAGTTGTTTCTGATAACTCATTGAGATTAATTTCAAGATATTTTTTGATGGAGTCTAAACGTTGTTGCTGAATAGGATTGTCTATAGTCAAAGTTTTCAATTGCTTGAAATGATATTCAATTTTTTCTAAACTAATCTGATAATGCATCAAATAGGATAGCCTTTTGGTAAGCAAATAATTTCTTTGATTAGCTTCAGCGTTATCTATACTGCCTAAAAAGTTACTTATTTCACCTAAAACTTGATTCGTATGATTGACCCATTCTAGTTTTTCTTCACCATATTTTTCTATTTGAAAACTTATGGCACCGTTACCAATGGCTGTTAGAAATAGCAAAGATAAAAACATCAATACTTTTCTTTTAATACTCATATCCAGCCAATCCGGCTTATTAAAATGTGGATGATTGTCGGGAAAACTTCTACTATCAGGAAATCATTAGGAGATAAAGTGTTCGCCGAAAATATTTAAAACGAATCATAAGATCCCAACCAAGGGCCGCCGGTGACCACCGCCAGCAAAGTTTTTGGGACACGAGTCAACTCAAGATAAACTCTTTCGCTTTCCTGTTGGTCTTGAGAGAATTTTGAAGAGAGTGGGTGTAAAATTCCGATAGTTTGTTTTTGAGTAGGCTCTAATGAGCATTTCCTCGATTCTATCAAAATAATCTCAATTATTTAAAGTTCGACTGAGAATAGGTTGAAGCCACAATGCTACTCATGAATAATCACGGCATTTGGTTGAACAAAAATCAGATGAACAATTTGTGGTTGTCTGCACACGGTATGGGCGGGGCAAGTTGGCTAAATATACAAGAGCGGATTTCATTGACAGTGGCATTGAGCAAATCCAATTAGTTCGGGCGGTACCCCTAGGCGATCGCCAGATTTCCATGGCAATATTTAATCCCCAAAGCAAATCCCCCACCAACGAAGGCAGGGGACAAGCTTAATTACCTAACAGAGGATTTTCGCTAACCGAACTTGCCCGCTGTAGAAGCAATTAGGAATGCCGCATAGGTGAGGACATAACCAACGGTGAAGTGGGCTAAGCCAACCAAACGGGCTTGAACGATGGACAACGCAACGGGCTTATCTTTCCAACGAACCAAGTTCGCCAAAGGAGTGCGCTCGTGGGCCCAAACGATGGTTTCAATCAACTCTTGCCAGTAACCCCGCCAAGAGATCAGGAACATGAAGCCGGTGGCCCAGACCAGGTGTCCGAAGAGGAACATCCAAGCCCAAACCGACAGATTATTTACACCGTAGGGATTGTAACCATTGATCAACTGAGCAGAGTTTGCCCAGAGATAATCCCGGAACCATCCCATTAGGTAGGTAGAGTTTTCGTTGAACTGAGCAACGTTACCCGTCCAAACACCGAGGTGTTTCCAGTGCCAGTAGAAGGTCAACCAGCCCAGGGTATTCAGCATCCAGAACATGGCTAGGTAGAAGGAATCCCAAGCAGAGATGTCGCAGGTACCGCCACGGCCGGGGCCGTCACAGGGGAAGGAGTAACCGAAGTCTTTTTTGTCCGGCATCAACTTGGAACCACGGGCATCCAAAGCACCTTTGATCAAGATCAGGGCAGTGGTGTGCAACCCTAGGGCGATGGCGTGGTGAACCAAGAAGTCCCCAGGACCAATGGTCAAGAACAGGGAATTGGTGCCGCTGTTGATAGCATCCAACCAACCGGGTAGCCAAGCGGCTCCAGTGGTGGAAGCAATGCTGTCAGGATTGGAGAGCAATACGTCAAAGCCATAGAGAGCTTTACCGGAAGTTGCTTGAATCCATTGAGCAAAAACAGGCTCGATCAGAATTTGTTTTTCGGGGGTACCGAAGGCCACCACCACATCGTTATGGACATAAAGACCAAGGGTGTGGAAGCCCAAGAAGAGAGATACCCAACTGAGGTGGGAAATCAGTGCTTCTTTGTGTTCAAGCATGCGGGCCAGCACATTATCTTTATTGGCCACAGGATCGTAATCCCGGACAAAGAAGATGGCACCGTGGGCAAAAGCACCGACCATCAAGAATCCAGCAATGTACTGGTGATGGGTGTAGAGGGCTGCTTGGGTGGTGTGGTCCTGGGCAATAAAGGCGTAGGAGGGCAGGGAGTACATGTGCTGCGCCACCAGGGAAGTAATAACCCCTAAGCTTGCCAAGGCTAAGCCGAGTTGGAAGTGGAGGGAGTTATTGATGGTGTCGTACAGGTTGGTATGGCCTGCGCCGGTTAGGGGACCTTTATGGGCATTAAGAATTTCTTTGATGCTGTGGCCAATGCCCCAGTTGGTACGATACATGTGACCAGCAATGATGAAGATCACGGCGATCGCCAAATGGTGGTGGGCAATGTCCGTCAACCAGAGAGCTTCCGTTTGGGGATGGAAACCACCCAGGAAGGTCAAGATTGCGGTACCAGCACCTTCAGAAGTACCAAAAATGTGGCCAGCAGTGTCGGGATCCGCTGCATACACGCCCCAATTGCCGGTGAAGAAAGGCATCAAACCAGCGGGGTGGGGAGGGGTAGACAGGAAGTTATCCCAACCAACGTGTTGACCCCGGGCTTCGGGAATCGCGACGTGGACCAAGTGACCAGCCCAAGCCAAGGAACTAACCCCGAACAAACCAGCCAAGTGGTGATTTAAGCGGGATTCGGCATTTTTAAACCAAGCTAAGCTAGGACGGAACTTCGGTTGGAGGTGTAGCCAGCCTGCAAACAAAAACAGGGAAGCTAACACTAATAGGAAGACCGCACCAGAGTAGAGCTCTTGGTTGGTGGTCATACCAATGGTGTAGAACCAGTGGTAAACCCCGGAATAAGCAATGTTAACCGGGTTAGAAGCCCCAGCTTGGGTGAAGGCATTAACTGCCCCCTCGCCAAAGTGGGGATCCCAAATCGCATGGGCGATCGGGCGAATGTTTAAAGGATCTTTAATCCATTGTTCAAAATTACCTTGCCACGCAACGTGGAAAAGGGTGCCAGACGTCCACAGGAAAATGATGGCGATGTGACCAAAGTGGGAGGCAAAAATCTTTTGGTAAAGATTCTCCTCAGTCATCCCATCGTGGGTTTCAAAGTCGTGGGCCGTAGCAATCCCGTACCAAATACGCCGTGTAGTCGGGTCTTGGGCGAGATCCTGGCTAAATTTAGGAAATTTAGTTGCCATAGCTTTTTCGGAAATTCTCCTCGTTAAGCAAGCAAAATGAGGCTAATGCAGAAGCGCTGCTCATTTCCGGATTGTTAAAGCCACTATAACAAGGGGTTATAGGGGTGAATATAGGGTAAAAGCGAAATTAAAACCGCTTCTATTAAAG
>NZ_JADEWJ010000185.1:0-7737 GCF_015207725.1 Synechocystis sp. LEGE 06083 | reverse complement strand
ATCCTGAACTGACGGGGCGGGAAAATATTTATCTGAATGGGGCAATCCTGGGGATGACACGGGCGGAAATTAAGAAGAAGTTTGATGAGATTGTGGATTTTGCGGAGGTGGAGAGATTCCTTGATACGCCAGTAAAACGCTATTCGTCGGGGATGTATGTGCGGTTGGCGTTTGCGGTGGCGGCCCATTTAGAGCCGGAGATTTTGGTGGTGGATGAGGTGTTGGCGGTGGGGGATGCGGCCTTTCAAAAAAAGTGTTTGGGGAAGATGGGAGAGGTGGCAGAAAAAGAAGGAAGAACGGTTTTGTTTGTCAGTCATAACATGACAGCTATTGATAGACTCTGCTCCAGAAGTCAGTTTTTACAAGAAGGCTACATCAAATACGATGGTCATACGAGTGAGTCGATTTCTAATTATTTGAAGTCAATACAGGATTATAACCAAACCGGAGAAATAAAATGGGATGACATTACAACAGCTCCTGGTAGCGAAAAGGTTCGCTTGCATTTAGTAAAACTTCAGAATAATCACAAAATGGGTAACACAATCCCCATAGATCAAGACTTGAAAATTGAAGTACAGTTTTGGGTTCTAGATAACAACATAAGTAGTCTTTACGTTGATATTTATATTTATGACAGTATGGGAAGCGTTGTTTTAAGTACACCAAGTACGCAAAAGGCAAATGCTATTAGAGATCCTTTTTATGAAAATGGTTTTTCTAAAGGGCTTTTTTGTTCAATATGTACGATACCCAAAAATTTCTTAAATGATATACAATACTATGTAAGTGTTTTTATTGTGAATCTCGAACATCTAAATATAGAAGTCACTGCAGAAAAAATTCTAAATTTTGGTGTTTTTGATACCGGAGAAATGCTTGAAAATGGCGGGGGAAAGTGGGCTGGCTTGATACGAACTCGAATGGCATGGCAAACTAAAATGATTAGTGATTTACCTTAACTTCTTCAGGAATTTAACAAACATTTAATGACCTATTTGCTAAATTATGGAAAGTAGAATAATTCATTCATCTGCAATTATCGAGACGGGCAAGTTGGGCTCTTCTGTATCAGTGGGTGCATTTACGACCATTGCGCGTGATGTATCTATAGGGAACAATGTAATTATTCATCCTCATGTAATCATAGAATCAGGAGTTGAGATTGGCGATAATGTAGAAATTTTTCCATTTACTTATCTTGGAAAAACACCAAAAAGTCCAGGAATGATATCTAGAAAAATTGAATTCGTCCCGAAAATAAAAATAAGTTCAGGTTGTCTTGTTGGCCCCAGTGCGGTAATTTACTATGACGTTAATATTGATGAAAATACATTGATTGGCGATGGTGTATCTATAAGAGAAAAGGTAAAAATAGGAAAATCATGTTTAATTAGTAGAGGGGTAACTATCAACTACAATGTTGTTGTTGGTGATTACACGAAAATAATGGATCTTACTCACATTACCGGTAACTGTAAAATCGGTAACTCTGTTTTTATTAGCGTTTTAGTTTCTACCACCAATGACAATGCCATTGGAAAACTAGAGTACGATGAAAGCCGTGTTTGTGGGCCTGTTATTGATGATTTTGTTGCTGTTGGTGCCTCAGCTAATATACTTCCATTGGTTCATATTGGGAAGGGTGCTGTTGTCGCAGCCGGTGCCGTTGTAACCAAAAATGTTCCGGCAGGGAAAATGGTTGCTGGAGTACCAGCAAGAGTTATCAAGGATCTTTCCTCTGCTGAACAATAGAGCTGAGCAACCACTATCTTTGTAAGTTTTTATGAGTATTAAAGATTGCAAAATTATTGAATTACCTAAAGTTCATGATCCGCGAGGGAATCTAACATTTATTGAAGCAAAGCATATCTCCTTCGATATTCAAAGGGTTTATTATCTTTACGATGTGCCCGGTGGTTCCTATCGTGGGGCCCATGCTCATAAACAATTGCAACAGTTAATTATAGCCATGTCGGGGAGTTTTGATGTTGTCTTAGATGATGGCTACGAAAAAGAGTGTTTTCACCTCAATCGTTCCTACTACGGCCTCTATGTCTGTCCCATGATGTGGAGGTATCTCGATAATTTTTCCTCTGGAGCCGTGACAATGGTTTTGGCTTCCACTCCCTACGATGAGTCGGATTATTATCGTGACTATGATGAATTTCTTAGAGCAGTCAAAGCTTCCCCATGAACATTCCCTTTCTGGACTTAAAAGCTGGTTATCTTGAGTTGAAGGCAGAATTGGATGCAGCCTATCAACGAGTAATTGATTCGGGGTGGTATCTTCTGGGGCAAGAGTTGGAAGCGTTTGAAGCCGAATTTGCCGCTTACTGCGAAGCAAAGTATTGCGTGGGGGTTGGTAACGGAATGGATGCGCTTCATCTGATTCTTCGTGCTTTAGGCATTGGTCCTGGAGATGAAGTAATTGTCCCCTCCCATACATTTATTGCTACTTGGTTAGCAGTTTCTTATGCCGGAGCGACTCCTGTGCCTGTAGAGCCAAATGTGAAGACCTACAACATTGATCCGAATTTAATCGAAGCGGCCATTACAGAGCGAACCAAGGCGATCATGCCAGTGCATCTCTACGGCCAACCTGCCGATATGAGTAGGATTAATGCCCTAGCTTACCGTTATGGATTAAAGGTAATCGAAGATGCGGCCCAGGCCCATGGAGCAAAGTATAGAGGGCAACGGACTGGTAGTTTAGGGGATGCGGCGGGGTTTAGTTTTTATCCCGGCAAAAACTTGGGAGCCTTTGGGGATGGGGGCGCAGTAGTCACCAATAATCAAGAAATTGCGGACAAAGTACGAGTCCTACGGAATTATGGCTCACGGACGAAGTACCATAATGAAGTCCAGGGATTTAATAGTCGGTTGGACGAACTGCAAGCTTCTTTCCTGCGAGTAAAGCTAAAAAAACTGGATGAGTGGAACGCCCGGAGAACAATGATAGCTCAATACTATCTAGAAAAGCTGGCAGAAACATCTTCCCTGACGCTGCCCTATGTCCCTAGTTGGGCTGAACCAGTCTGGCACTTATTTGTTATTCGTTCAGAGAAAAGGGATGTGTTGTCAAAAAAGCTAAAAGAGAATGCTATTCAAACCCTAATTCATTATCCAATCCCTCCCCATTTATCCGAAGCTTATCAAAATAACAACTGGGAGGGTTACAGTCTCAAATTAACAAAACATATAACAAGAGAAGTTTTGAGCCTGCCAATGGGGTTACATTTAGCCTATGACGATATTCAAACTGTTACCAGCAATCTGAAGAGGTTTGCTTAATTATGAGTAATCATAAAGTCCCTATCAGTGTAACAATGATCACATATAATCACGAAAAATATATTGCTGAATCAATTCAGAGCGTTTTAGAACAAACATTTGCAGATTTTGAGTTGATCGTTGTTAATGATGGCTCTACAGATAGAACTGACGAAATTATTAGAACCTTTCAAGACCCACGAATCACTTATATTTATCAAGAAAATCAAGGGCCGAGCGTTGCGATCAATAATGCAATTCTTGCTGCACAAGGAAAATATGTTGCGCTGATGTCTGGTGACGATGTTTGTTATCCACAAAGATTGGAAAAGCAATATTTATACGCAAAAAAAGAACAAAAATCTATTTTGTTTTCTTGGGTTGATTTTATTGATGACGATAGCCGACCAAGTATTAAAAACTATCTTCCTAAAAGTTATTTTAACTTGGGCAACAAATCACGATCAGAAATCCTTAGTCATTTTTTCTTTCAAGGAAACTATCTTTGTGCACCTACTGCATTTATAGAAAAAAAATTACTTTTAGATGCTGAACTTTTTTGTACAACTTCAATTCAATTACAAGATTTTGATATGTGGATTAAACTACTGCCGGAGGGTGAGTTTTTCTTAAGCACAGAAAAATTATTAAAATATAGAAGGAGAAAACACGGCTTTAATTTGAGCAACAAAAGAAATTTATTAAGAAGTAATTTTGAGGCAAGTCAAATTTACAGGCATATTTTTAATAATATTGATAGCTCTTTATTCAAAGAAGCCTTCTATGATTTTCTTTTTAGAAAGGATTTTGATGGCAAACATGAGTATGAAATTGAAAAGTCTTTTTTATATTTTAATCACAATTTGCCTTTTATAAGGGAGATTGGGGTTGAAAGGTTGTTTAAATTACTTCAAAATAAAGAAACCTTGATGATAGCTATTGAAAAATATGATTTTGGACTTCCCCGTTTGTACGAATTTATGCAAGATGAAAAAAAAATTGACAAAAACCGTCTTTTAAAATTCAGACATTTAATTGACAAAAAATACATGAGAATTTTCTCTTTAGTTTGATAAAGAATTAAAAAATAAAAATCATATGAAATTACTTTTTTTATCTGACGCATACATGCGAGATGGAAGCTTTGATCCTTTCCGTATTGAACTTCTAAATAGTCTATCTCTATATTCATCTAATACCCTTGCTATCACTACAAATCATTATCTTCATGATAATAGTTGTAATCCAAGATTATTTTGTGGATTCTCGTTAATTCTTAAACGGATTAGTCAGTTTAAGCCAGATGTTGTATTTACAGTTAATCGAGCTGGAATAACTCCAAAAGTACTTGAAGTATTGCCTTCTAACTGCCTTATAATAACATGGTTTATCGACTCCTATGAAAGAACTAATAACTCTCTGCTTAAGTTCAGTCATAATGATATTGTTTGGTTAACAGGAAAAGGAATATACGAACAAAACTTTTTGAGCAATTATAGCAAAGGTTACTCTAAAATAATTTCCGTTCCCTTTGCATCTAATACAAATATTTTTACACCGAAAGATAAGGAAAGAATTATTGATGGATGTTTTGTTGGGACAGCATTTTCAAATACTGCTTTTATTAATTTATTAAATGACTTGTGTGATGACGAAGAGCAGAGAGAGATTTTTTTGAAGACGTTAAATATACATAAAAACAGATATATTTCGGACATCAAGCTTTTTTTGCAAAACAATGGATTCAAAAAAAGCTATAAAAAAAATCGAGATGTATGGCAATCAATTTTCGATGATCAAATATCTCTGGAAAAAAGAATTAATTACCTTAGTGTACTAGATGATTTTAAGCTATTTATATACGGTGAGCCAAATGACTTGTGGATAAAATCCCTCACTATTTCTAATAGTAATATGCTTGGTAGATACAAGTACAAATCAATTAAAACGCCCGGCGAACTTTCAAATTTATACAATATTTCTAAAATAGGTATTAACATACAACATCATCAAGCCTCCACTCATTCTTTACCAATTAGGGTCTTTGACTTAATGGCTTGTAAAACTCTTCTTATGACTGAAAAAAGGTCTACTGAAGCATTAAATCAAATAGGATTTCTAGAAGATATTGATTTCGTAACTTTCGATACCTATAGAGAACTAAAAGAAAAGTTTTCTTATTATATTCATAATAGTGAACACAGAAATAGAATTGCTGAATCAGCATATTATAAAGTTTTAAAGTATCATGACTTAAATTTTAGAATTTATAGTTCTCTCAATCAATCTCTTGTCTCATCTCCTATATTGATAAAAGATGGAAATGCTAATATTCAACATTGTTGTAATCCTATCGGATTAAAAGTGAGAAATAAAATTGTTTTTTTTCTAAAATATATAAAAAAAACAGGAGGAGAAGTTTTTAAGAGTTACGCTCACTAAGAAATTTTAAACATCATCTTATTTTAAGCATGTAAAGATATAAAATGATAACGAAAATAGTTGCCAGAACTATCGAAATCAGCACGGAATTTCTTTCATCAATGGTAGTAGTATTTAGATGTTTTATCGTTTCTCCCTGATGATATTAACTCCAATGTAGCCTGATCAAAAAAACTTAAAATCTAGACTTTCTGACTAGGTCTTTACCCTGGCCTCCTCGGTAAACTCGGTAAAACTTGGCTACCCTGATCTAGCTCCATGCTATATTCACCTACAATAATCAATAATCTCTATTAATTCTCCCCGTTGGATTTCGATGTTGAAACCAATCACTAACGAGTTACTTGATCAGATAACCGTCAGACTCGTTGAAGCTCTCAAGCCAGAAAAAATTATCTTATTCGGCTCCTATGCCTATGGAGAACCCAATGAAGATAGTGATATTGATTTACTGATAATTGTGTCTGATTCTGATGAACCTCGTTATCGGCGTTCTCGTCAAGCCCACAGGGTTTTACGTGGCATTGGTGTGCCTAAAGATATCTTGGTAATGACCCGCGCAGAAGTTGACCGCAAGGCACAAGTAACGACCTCCCTTGTCAATCAAGCATTACTGGAAGGTAAGGTTTTGTATGGATAATCCCAACTATGAAGAAGTTCAGCAATGGTTAATAAAAAGCCAAAGAGATTTAAAAGTTGCTTGGGTGCTTTTTAAAAATGAAGAATCTTTACTTGATGCTGTTGTATACCATTGCCAACAATCTGCTGAGAAATCATTAAAAGCGTATTTGACTTATCAAAATACAGTCTTCAGAAAAACCCATGATTTAGATATCTTGATACATCTATGATGTCAGTCTGAGGCTAGTTTTCAAGACCTCAAGGATGCGGGTGATACTCTTACCCCCTACGCAACAGAGTTTTGCTATCCTAGTGACACTATTGAACCAGAGAAAGATGAAGCAGAAGAAGCTTTGAAGATAGCAAGTTTAATACTAGATTTTGTAACTGGATTATTGCCGGACAATTGATGAGAAATCATAAGCATGGATAATGACAATATTTATTATTATTCCCGTACATAATCGAAAACAAACCCCTCTTAAATGTTTGGATATTCTAAAAAAAAATGACGATCTAGATAAATACCATGTCGTCGTTGTAAATGATGGATCGTCAAATAGTACAAGTCATAAGAATATCATCATGGCTCACAATGTTTGTGACATTTAAATCACTAAAATTCTTTCAAAAATAGTATTTTCTATCTAGCTCTCCTGCATCGACTTTTACCATGGCCTCATCGGCAAACTCGGTAAAGCCTGACTATCTTAGCTCCAAGACATCCACAAAAGAAATTCTATAATCGAGCCAAGTCCATCAGCCAACCCTAAATATGTCACCAGCCCTTTCCCCCCTCACTCTAAAGGACTTCCTGGAACTGCCCAACATTGAAGAATCCCCCGCCTGGGAACTCATCAACCAGGTACCTAGCCAAAAACCGATGCCGATCTTGTGTCACAGCCGACTACAAAAACGCCTCGTTGCCAAAATTGATAGCGCTAGCACCATCTATGAAGCTCTCCCCGAATTTCGCTGTGTCCTGAGTAATAACTCTATCGTTCCTGACATTGCCATTACCCGTATCAATCGACTGCCTACTACTAATCAGCCCTTAGCAGGCCCCCCCGATTGGCTGATCGAAATTCTGTTCCCCGACCAAAGAAGCACCAGAATTATTACTAAAATTCAAACCTGCCTAGAAGAGGGAGCCGAATTAGCCTGGTTAATCGATCCCCTCGAAGAAATTATTTTAGTTTTTCAGCCCCATCAACCCCTCATCATTAGCCGAGATGATAGCATTCTCCCCGTTCTTAATGATATTCCCCTAACCTTAAGTGCCCAGGAAATCTTTAACTGGCTCCAGGGCTAATGAGAATCTTACAACTTGACGGCGATCGCCATTAACATCTTTTAGAATAAGAATAACGAAAACTCAGTGGCAATCCAATGGGGCTAACG
>NZ_JADEWJ010000184.1:0-7758 GCF_015207725.1 Synechocystis sp. LEGE 06083 | reverse complement strand
CCCAAACCACAGGCTGAGTTGCATGGCAAACAATAGGGGTCGCAAAATCAATAGAAACTCAATTTGACTTTCAACGGAAATTCGAGGCAGATAACGGTGATACCAAGCCTTCTGAGACTGACGGATAAAGGTTTCGTCTAACTCCAACTCTGCTGGAGAAGCATCCGCAAGCTCATGGTTTTCTTTGGAGGTGAGTAAGACTTGTCGATAGTGTTCCAGACGAAGACGCTGCGATCGCCGCCATTTTTGTAAGCGTCTAATCACCCAACTGCTGGCTAGCATGATTAGAATCAAAGCCAGAATCAGCGGAATTTGTTGTTTTTGATAGGGGACTTGTCTTTCCCTCTGGGCTTGTAATAATGCTTGTCGGATAATGTCAGACCATTTCTGAGCTGTGCCATCAATGGCGATTGGTTCATCTAACTCAGTATCCGCCTGGGTGACGGTTAATAAATATCTGGGACCCCAATTTTGATCCGATGCCACCAGCACCGTTTGATCATTCAAAACCGCAGGGTCAATGCTCAGGGATTGGGGATCAAAGCCATCGCTAACAATTTTGCTGAGGTTATAGTTAATGCTCTTAACCCGTCGCTGAATGGGAGAAACGATGTTTTCATCGCTTGACTGATTGGTTGTGGGGGCCGCAATGGCAAAAAGTACCTTGCCATCAAGCCTAACTTTGGCAATATCTAGATTCCCTTCTTGGCTCACATCACTGAGGGGCACGGAGACATTTTTGGGCAGGTTGATCAGTTGCCCTTGGGCGGGTAGGCTAACACTCGTTAAGGCGATCGCCAACAGGCCAGCGATCAGGAATAACAAGAATTTTTGTATTTTTTTTAAGGCTCGACACCCAAAGTTAAGGCGGTGAGTGATTCTCCGAGTAATGTACCTGTCAACGGTTTTAATTTTGAAATAGGCAATCAATTTGTTCACATTAACGACGAATAAGTTCATGGTTGATGATTCTGGCGACGACTCCATTGACCATACCAATTGGCCAGGGGCGTTGCGCTAAAACCGTGGGCCAAAACGCTCAATAAAATCGTACAAGAAGCAATAATCGCAATATCGCGGCTATGGGGTAACTTTTCGTCCAGCACGATAACGGCAAAGACGATGCTGGCTAATCCCCTGGGGCCAAACCAACCGACAAACAAGGTGCTCCAACGGTCTAACCCCATCCCTAAAACGGCCAAAAATACAGGCAGGATACGGATGACCGTCAAGCTCAACACGGCATAAACAAAGGCTGACCAAGTTAGCTCATTGATCACAAAGGGTACAACGCTAGCGCCAAACATCACCCAGGTAATCAACGATAAAGCGTCCCCGGTGGCTTCGGCGGCAATCAGCAAGTCTTCCTTTTCGGTTTTCACCATCCTCCCAAAAGTCAATCCCCCCACAAAACAGGCAATAAAACCACTGCCGCCTAAGTGTTGGGCGCTGGCAAAACAGGCAATGGCCAGGGCGATCGCCAAGATCGGTTGCCAATCGGCGGCGATCCAATCCCGCTGGAGGCAAAAGCTCCTAAGTTGTACTCCAATTACGGCAAAACTGGCCCCAATTAAAGCCCCAATACCGATCTGTTGAGTGAAGAGGTTAAATAATAAACTGGCTGTATTGTTGGTATCTGTCTGATCTGGATTGGCGATCGCCAGTAATGTAAATAAAAGCGGGACACAAATACCGTCATTGAGTCCACTTTCCACATTCAAATCTTCACGGATATTGTCAGGAACCTGGGGATTGGTGACCACTGCTTTTCCCAAGGCGGCATCGGTGGGGGCCAACATCACTGCGAGAATGCCCGCTTCCGCTGGACTAAATTGGGGAAATAAGAATTGGCCAGCGATAAAACCCAGTCCAATCGTGAGGGGCAGTCCCACCGCCAGCAAACGCCAGGGTAACCGCAAGCTATTCCGTAATATGCTTAAATTTGCATTGGCCGCATCAGTAAATAAAATCGACGCCAGGGTTAATTCGGCGATCGTTTTGAGATTTTCCGAGGTGACATTGAATTGAATTAGATTGAGTCCAAAAGCGCCAAAGAGTAAGCCAAAACCTGAAAAAATAATTGCATCGGACAGCCACGTTTTGGATAATCTTCCTGCAATCAAACTATACAGAAAAACAAAAATTGCTAGAATAGCCCAATCGCTATATGGTTCAATCATAAATTTTTATTACAAGTATTTACAGACTTTGGCTGTCTTTTCCAGGAAACAACACGCTATAAAATAACATCTACTGTTCAATTTAAAAGAAAAATAAATAAGAAATTTTGATTTGTTTATTGATAAAAACCTAGCCCTGTGAACAGTGGAATGTGGGGCGAGAATTCCGACGGCGGGTGAAACAGGCCTTTGATAAAGCCGAAATTCGGGTTGGCATTCCCCACCAAACCATTAACCCCATGCCCACCGTAACGGATCAAGAGGTGTTGAATTAACCATCACCCACCGGAGTTCATAGCACAGTGTCCGTGGGTAACCTAAAGAGTCCTTTTTGATGACTGCTTCAGGGTTTCTTTGGGACTCTCACCAAACAGGGTCTTGTAGTCTCTAGCAAAGTGACCTGGACTGTAAAAACCGTGCTCAGCGGCAATGGCCGAAATAGTCCTAGTCCCCGGTACTGTCATTTTCAGCAACCGACGCACCACCTGCAAACGTAAAATCTTGAGGTAGACCATGGGGGAGATACCTAGAATTTGGTCAAAGGCATAGGTTAGGGTACGCTGGCTAGTAAAGATGCCCTTGGCAACAGTAGCCAGGGTGATGGGCTGGTTGAGATGGGCTTCTAGGAATGCTTCCGTTTGTCGGACTAAATCGCCTCGGCGCAAGGGACGTTGGGACGTTGTGGGAAGCTGCCCTTTAGGCGGAATGGACTGAATCAAGAGAGGAATAAAGTCCTCTTTCAATAGCCTCTGAAAAGTTAAGCTGGCGAGGCAAGCAGTCTGGTTAACGACCAAAGTATAGAGTTCCCGGACAAAGACCTGGAGCGACCCAATAGTGGTTGGAATGCAGACTTGATTTTGCCCTAAGAATCTGGCATCAAGGTCGTCCCGTTCCATCAGGCAAAGATATTGATTTAGAAGGATGGTGCTGACAGCAACATAACAATATAAAACCGAGTCAGCTATCACGAGATCAACCTCCCGATCAGAGTCGAAGCCAAACAGCATCTGCCGATTGATTGGACAGTTGTGGGCTATAAATTTCTGCTCATCTACCGCATTGAGTAGAAAGGAAAAAAAGACGGCTTCGGCTGGTTTCGGACCAACAACCCGCAAGGGCACAACACTTTTCGTAAAGTTAAAGGCAATGTTCCCCAGGTTGAGTTGCACCGCTTCACAGGAGTAGGGGGCAAGCACTAACGGGGTAATTCTGAGGGGAAGCCTCAGCGCCTCAGCCATTTCATCGGTATCTTGAAACTTTTGATGAATAAGATTTGGCGTTGGCGGCTGAACTTCTTGAACCATAATATTAGCTTATGTAGCAATGGCAAAAAACACCGATTGTTACCTATATCCTGTGAAAAAGTGTTGATTTCCCAAAAGTTTGCCATTTTTGTATAGCCTAAACCGATGGGTAGTGGCAAGATGACCCAAGTCGTTCAGTTGTTGCTCTCCCGCACGAACAATGGGGGTTTTATAAGAAATCCCTAAGTAGGTGGGAAGAATGAAATGGCAAACAGGTTAAACGCCTGTAACCATTGTCAAACAAAACTTTCAGCGATTGTACGGAAACTGCATCATCTTAATAAGCAATTGATCCTTGTGACTGATCAAAACAAATGACAAGTTTAAATTGGATCTTGATCCACATTCAGCCACCGAGATCCACAGTATGACCCAGCCCAAAACTCCTCCTCGCATCCACATTCTGGCAAAACCAACCGGGGCAATTTGTAACCTCAACTGCTCTTACTGTTTTTTTCTAGACAAAGAACAGCTTTATCCTGGCAGTAAGTTTCGGATGGCGGATGAGCTGTTGGAAAACTATATTCGCCAACTGATCGAAACCCACCGCACAAAAGAGGTCACGGTGGCCTGGCAGGGAGGAGAACCCACCCTCATGGGAGTCAATTTCTTTCGCAAGGCGATCGCCTACCAGGAGAAGTACCGAAAGCCGGGAATGACCTTTGAAAATACGATCCAAACCAACGGTACGTTACTCAACGATGAGTGGTGTGAGTTTTTGAAAGAAAACAACTATCTGGTGGGGTTGAGTATTGATGGGCCGCGGGAACTCCATGATGCCTATCGGGTTGATAAAGCTGGGGGGCCGACCTTTGATAACGTGATGCGGGGTCTGCGGCTACTGCAGAAACATGGGGTGGAGTACAACATCCTGACCACCGTCAATGCGGCAAATGGCAATCATCCCCTAGAGGTCTATCGATTTCTTCGAGATGAAGTGGGCGCTAGTTGGGTTCAGTTCATCCCCATTATTGAGCGAATCAATGAGGACAGCAGTACCCTCTACCAACAGGGAACCCTCGTTTCTGATCGCTCCGTTAAACCCGAACAATTTGGCAGCTTTTTGATCAGCATCTTTGATGAATGGGTGCGCCACGATGTGGGCAAGGTATTCGTACAAACCTTTGAAGCCGCCGTCAGCAAGTGGATGGGTGCTCCCTCTGGCATGTGCGTCTTTGAACCCACCTGTGGCCATGCGGTGGCCTTAGAACATAACGGTGATCTTTACTCCTGTGACCACTTTGTCGAACCCGATTATAAGCTGGGCAACATTCAGGATCAGCCCATAGGGGATCTGGTCGGCGGCGATCGCCAGCATCAGTTTGGTCGGGACAAATTGGAAAAACTGCCCAAGTATTGCCTGGACTGTGACGTGCGCTTTGCCTGTAACGGCGAATGCCCCAAAAATCGGTTCATTACCACCCCCGATGGAGAGCCAGGGCTGAATTACCTGTGTGCCGGGTATAAGGCATTTTTCCATCACATTGATGAACCCCTCCGGCTTTTAGCAGAAATCATGCGACGCAACTATCCTGCCGCAAAAATCATGCCCATCTTGGCCGCCCAGGATGCCGCTTTTGCCAAAGCCCATCCCAACGATCCCTGTCCTTGTGGCAGTGGTCAGAAGTTTAAGAAATGCCATGGTCTGCATAAAACAAAAAAAAGCCGGAAAACCGCCTGTCAACCGGCCCGAACTTAATGGTGTAGGGCCACCACATTGGCCGATTTGCCTTCCGGCGGTCAATGTCTCAATAGGAGGGCGGTGTACGAATACAAAATTGGCATTGCTGATTTGAGGTATGTTTAGCCCCCTTAGCCCCCCAAATTTGGGGGGAACCAAAAATGGAAAGTCCCCCAGCATTGGGGGATTTAGGGGGCGATAAAAAATCTTGAAGCTCACAAACTCATACCCTAATTCAGTAACGCCACACAATTAAATCCACTAGGTAGGATTCACCTGCTGATTAACGACTATTCAATAGAGAGACAAAACAATGTCGAATAAAAAACCCAACATTATTCTGCTAGTGACCGATGACACCGGCTATGGCGATCTTGGCCCCTACGGCGGCGGCGAAGGACGGGGGATGCCAACCCCAAACTTTGATCGAATGGCGGCGGAAGGCATGACCTTCTTTTCCTTCTATGCCCAACCAAGTTGCACCCCGGGTCGGGCGGCCATGCAAACGGGTCGTATCCCCAACCGCAGTGGCATGACCACCGTGGCGTTTCAGGGCCAGGGCGGCGGCTTACCCGCAGCGGAGTGGACGTTGGCCTCTGTGTTGAAACAGGCCGACTACCGCACCTTTTTCACAGGCAAATGGCATTTGGGTGAGGACGATTATGCACTACCCAATGCCCAGGGCTACGACGAGATGAAGTATGTCGGTCTCTACCACCTAAATGCCTATACCTATGCCGACCCCACCTGGTTCCCCGATATGGAGCCAGAACTACGGGCCATGTTCCAAAATGTGACCAAAGGATCGCTGTCGGCTAAGGCCGGTGAGAAGGCCAAGGAAGATTTCAAGATCAATGGTCAGTACGTCGATACGCCAGATGAAGGCGTGGTGGGAATTCCCTTCTTCGATGGTTACGTTGAGAAGGCGGCGGTGGAATTTCTCGAAGATGCGGCCAAGGAAAACCAACCCTTCTTCCTCAACGTCAACTTTATGAAGGTGCACCAGCCCAACCTGCCCCACCCCGACTTCATTCACCGATCGCCTTCTAAGTGCAAGTATGCGGACTCGATTGTCGAGCTGGACTCTCGCATCGGGGCAATTATGGATAAGGTACGGGAACTTGGCCTAGAAGAGGATACTTTCGTCTTCTGGACGACCGACAACGGGGCCTGGCAGGATGTCTATCCTGACGCTGGCTACACCCCATTCCGAGGAACAAAAGGCACTGTCCGCGAGGGAGGCAACCGTGTCCCGGCGATCGCCTGGTGGCCCGGGAAGATCGCGCCAGGCGTGAAAAACCACGATATTGTGGGCGGTCTCGATCTGATGGCGACCTTTGCTAACCTTGCAGGGGTATCCCTACCCACCAATGATCGTGAAGGCCAACCGATCATCTTTGACAGCTACGACATGTCTCCAGCGCTGTTTGGTACGGGTAAGTGTGAACGCAAATCCTGGTTCTATTTCACCGAGAATGAACTGACACCGGGGGCAGTACGGGTCAACAATTACAAGGCGGTATTTAACCTGCGGGGTGACGATGGTGCAACGACCGGAGGTCTAGCCGTAGACTCCAACCTGGGATGGAAGGGGGCAGAGAGTTATGTTGCCGTCGTGCCGCAGATGTTTGACCTGTGGCAAGACCCCCAGGAACGCTACGACATCTTCATGAACAACTATACGGAACGCACCTGGATGCTGGTCACCATGAGCGAAAAGGTCAAAGAGCTAATGAAAACCTATGTGCAGTATCCACCGCGCAAGCTACAGAGCGAGGGGTATGCTGGCCCGATTACGCTCACCCAGTATGAGCGCTTCCAGCATATTCGGGAAATGCTCGCGAAGGAGGGCATCACAATACCATTACCCACCGGAAACTAGCCCAGAACTGGTGTTAACCCACCATTTGGTTTTACTTTCACCCTCCTGAAGCAATGCACCTGTCAGTTCCAAGTACTGGTAGGTGCTACTTTTTATTTACTGTTTTTTATTCTAGCCAGGTTTAAGTCAGCGAACGTCTTTGTTGGTAGTGTTATCTATACAGAAATACGCGGCAAATTGTCGGCTTTCATTGAGGCGATAAGACAAGCAAAGATGCTCAACAATTCTGGGAGTCAATCTCTCTTCAGTATCGTAAAAGATCAGATGTTTATACAGATTTTTGACAGTCTTATGAAAAGACAGTCCCAGCGGAGAAAGACCATCCTAGTGGAAAAGAAACTGGTGAGACTAGTCATATCGAAAGATTTAATAATACTCTGAGGCAAAAATGCTCTAGATT
Source organism: Synechocystis sp. LEGE 06083 (assembly GCF_015207725.1). Lineage (NCBI taxonomy): Bacteria > Bacillati > Cyanobacteriota > Cyanophyceae > Synechococcales > Merismopediaceae > Synechocystis > Synechocystis sp. LEGE 06083. The sequence goes on along the minus strand of NZ_JADEWJ010000184.1, from coordinate 311 downwards.
AGTGAGAAAGAGTCTCTCATTTTTCAAAAAATGTTTTAATCATGAATCTGCAACTTTGTATTTTATTAATCATTATAATGAGTAATGAAAGTTAACGTTATTATTATCTCACTACATGAATAACACCACCCAGACATTTGAACATCAAATTTAAGAATTGTCCTAACCAACCTGTTGGCGACTATACCCCTCTTTCATCAAAATGGGTGAATTAGAATGGAGATAAAAGGCTGGAAAGCTTGGAGGGAGTATGACGAAGGTAAGAGAAGCGAAAAAGACAGTACAATGTGTAGACACGTATAGTAAACTGT
>NZ_JADEWJ010000183.1:0-7811 GCF_015207725.1 Synechocystis sp. LEGE 06083 | reverse complement strand
TAATTACTCCCTCCAGTTCGGCAAGCTGGAGCTTGGTCTTTTTCTCGGGTTTACCAGTGTTGATTAACCAAGCATAATAGGCACTTACAGCAAATTCTACAGCGGCTTGATATGCATAAAACACTCGTAAAGCTCAACTATGTAAGGGTTTTGTTGTGCCATCCAGAGCCCTAGGCGCTGTCCCCCCCCCGATGACAGGGATTACCAAAATCAGAGAAATGTGGACAGGCGGGGCGAGAAGTAACGGGCGGCGGAGGTACAGGTTTCCAGCACTTCCACCGAATGTAACCCCGGTACCCCAGCTTCTTCTAACTTGGCAAAGATCCAAGCGGCGATCGCCTCACTGGTGGGGCTTTCCAAGCCGAGACTTTCGTTGAGGTAATAATGGTCGAGGTAGTTTTTCACCAAGGGGTCCAAATGGGCTTTGAGCACACTAAAATCCATCACCATACCCGTTTCTGAACCAGTGGTTTTGAGGCGATCGCTGGCCACGTAAACCCGTCCCCGAAAACTGTGGCCATGTAAACGCCGACATTTTCCTTCATGGTGGGGCAATTGGTGGGCCGCCTCAAAGAAAAATTCTTTATAAATAATCCACATAAAAATCTCAAATCACTGTCTGCTCACCCTAGGATGAGGGAAAATCGTCCCCAGTGACCAAACGCCAACCCCTTTAACATTAGCCAATTTTTGCCTCCCTCGATTAAGATGAGGAACTATATTTTGGCCCCTGCCACTTTTTTGCGGTAATGGGAGTCCCTAAAAGTCGAAGCTAGATTTTGCTTGTTGCTTCAGGCTTTGAAAATGAGGATTTACTATGTCTGAATGGGTTGAACAGCGTTTACAGTCCCTTGCCAAGGCTTTTGACCAATCCTATTGCACAGCCATTGAGGCCGTGGTGGACCTGATTTGCCAAAGATTCCAGGCAGGCAACAAATTGCTCATCTGCGGTAACGGGGGATCCGCCGCCGATGCCCAACATCTGGCCGCTGAGTTTGTCGGCCGTTTCCATTTCAACCGCCAAGCTCTACCGGCGATCGCCTTAACTGCCAACAGTTCCATCCTCACTTCTGTCAGCAACGACTATACCTACGACATTGTTTTTTCCCGCCAGGTGGAAGCTTTAGGGCAACCGGGGGACGTTCTTTGGGGTTTATCCACCTCTGGCAAATCCACCAATGTGCTCCATGCACTGAAATGTGCCAAGGATAGGGGTTTGCACACCATTGGCATGGCTGGTAATAACGGCGGTTTGTTCCAGGAATTTGCCGACTATCCCCTCTTCATTGCCGATAAAAATACCCCCTGCATCCAAGAAGTGCATTTGATGACCTACCACCACATCTGTGAACAGGTGGAATCCCGTCTCTTCGCCCAAAAGTCCGTTGGCGTTAAGGTATAGCTGAAAAAGGAACCAAAATTAGTTCCACCGAGAATCAGACTATTTCCCTGCCTGGTAAAATGCTAAGGCCCTTTTTAACCTAGCCAAAATCCACACCGATAACCTTGAGTGCCCTCCGCAAAGCTCTGTTCCTCGACCGTGACGGCGTCATCATTGACTATATTCCCTACCTTGGTAAGCCAGAACAAGTGCAGTTACCCCGGGGTGCCGGACCAGCTTTAATCCAGTGGCAAAAAGCCGGTTATTTATTAATTGTGATCACCAACCAGGCGGGCATTGGCCGGGGTTATTTTGACCATGGTGACGTGGCGGCGGTGCATGACAAAATTCAACGGGAGTATGGCAAAGAGGGAGTAAAGTTCACCGATTTTTTCCTTTGCCCCCACCATCCAGAGGAAGGCTGTGATTGCCGCAAACCTGCCCCCGAAATGCTGTTGCGGGCGGCAGAGCAGTACCAAATTTCTCTCCAAGAATCCTACTTTATTGGTGATGCCCCCAGTGACGTTGGAGCGGCCATTGCCGCTGGTTGCCAACCAGTGGTGCTACTAACAGGTCGGGGCCAGGAAACCTGCCAGAAGTTGGATAAATTTGCGGCGCAATTAGCAGAGCCGATTCCCGTCTTTGCCAATCTGGGGGAAACTGTTAGTCTGCTGGCTTCCCCCTCAAGCGAATGAACTCTGACGATTCCAAGGATCAACCCCTCTTTATTTCTCTCATTCCCCATCTAATGGGAGGGGAAGGCCATATTTTGCCTTACCACGGGGCAGTGCGGCGATCGGTGGAGTATTTGGGTTGGCAGTATCAAGCTTGGGTTCCCCAGAATGCAGATCAGAATTTGGAGGAAATTGGCGATCGCCTCCATCGAGTTCTTCTGCCGGAGGATTTGGAAGCAGAGGGCAGTATGGTAGCAAAATTAACCCGTCTTCCCCAGGCCATGGAATGCGGCAATGTCTTGGCCCAACAATTGCAACCGTTGCTGAACAATGGAGAAAACAGACCAGTCATCCTCTTTTTAGAACGCTTTATCCATCTCCAACTCTTTGCTGTCTGGTGGGGACTGCGGCAATTGTCTGCTTCAAACCGCAAAAGATTGCATTTTTGGATTCTCTACCGCCGAGATGTGCATTTAGACCAAACCCGTCCTCTTTACCATGGGCTCCACCAACGCTTAGGAAAATTATTGCCCCCGCCCCAGTGCCAATTTTTAACAGATAGTGAACCCCTCGGGCGATCGCTCCAGAATTATTTTCGTCAGCCCTTCACCGTGATGCCCATTCCCCACACGGATTTTGCTGAAGTTGTGCCCCTATCCCTACAAGCTGATCCCATACTCTGTTGGTGGCCCGGTGCCCCCAGGGAAGAAAAGGGTTGGTCGGTGATGCGAGGTTTGGTTTCATCACCTTGGCATAACTCCCCCAAGCTGAAGATAATTGCGGCGGCCGCTTCCGGGTTAAAAAGTAATAGTGAAGACATTGAAGTTCACTTAATTGGCGATCGCCTGACCAGGGAAGAATACACCGATTGGTTAAACAAAGCCCAAATCATTCTCTTACCCTACGACCCAGAGGCTTACGCAGAAAGGACTTCCGGCATTTTCACTGAAGCCATCATTGCGGAAAGAATACCGTTAGTGTCCCCCGGGACCTGGATGGCCAGGGAACTAAAACAGTACGACCTCAACAGTTTAGTAATGGATTGGCAAACCCCATCCCAGGGGTGGGCAGAAATTGCTCAAAAGTTGGCCGACCCCACCATTCATCAGCGGTTAGCCGCCATGGCCCAGGCCTACCGCCGACACCACAGCCTGGAAAATTACGCTAAAACCCTGCAAGAAGTCTGGCTTTCCCGGCATAATGGAAGCATGGAAGTTAACAATATGTAACATTCCGTCTCCGATTTTTCATATTTCTAGGCAGATCCATCCATGCGCGTAATTCTGATGACAGGTAAGGGGGGGGTTGGCAAAACCTCCGTTGCGGCGGCCACCGGCCTCCGTTGTGCGGAATTAGGCCATAAGACCCTGGTCCTGAGTACCGACCCGGCCCATTCCCTCGCTGACAGTTTTGATATGGAGTTGGGCCATGAGCCTCGCCTTGTGAAGGAAAATCTCTGGGGAGCGGAATTGGATGCCTTGATGGAGTTGGAGGGTAACTGGGGCGCAGTGAAGCGTTACATTACCCAGGTGCTACAGGCCCGGGGGCTAGACGGGGTACAAGCGGAGGAACTGGCCATTCTCCCTGGCATGGATGAAATTTTTGGTCTGGTGCGGATGAAGCGCCACTACGACGAAGCTGATTACGATGTACTCATTATCGACTCTGCCCCCACGGGCACGGCCTTGCGTCTGCTCAGTTTGCCGGAAGTGGGGGGCTGGTATATGCGGCGTTTTTATAAGCCTTTGCAAGGAATGTCCGTGGCCCTCAGACCGTTGGTGGAACCCCTATTTAGACCGATCGCCGGTTTTTCTTTGCCTGATAAAGAAGTGATGGATGCCCCCTACGAATTTTATGAGCAAATTGAGGCTCTGGAAAAAGTGCTGACGGATAATAACCAAACTTCCGTGCGCCTGGTGACTAATCCAGAAAAAATGGTGCTGAAGGAGTCATTGCGGGCCCATGCCTATCTGAGTTTGTACAATGTGGCCACAGATTTGGTCATTGCTAACCGGATTTTGCCGGACACCATTGATGATCCTTTCTTCCAACGATGGAAAAGTAACCAACAGGTCTATAAACAGGAAATCTACGACAATTTCTATCCTCTGCCGGTGAAGGAAGCGCCCTTATTTTCCGAAGAGATGTGTGGTCTAGCTGCTCTGGAAAGACTGAAAGAAACTTTGTATAAAGATGAGGACCCTTCCCAGGTTTATTACAAAGAAAACACCATTAACATTGTCCAGGGTGACAATAACGACTACAGTCTAGAGCTTTACTTACCTGGCATTCATAAGGAACAAATCCAACTCAATAAAACCGGGGATGAGTTAAATGTCCGCATTGGCAACCATCGCCGTAACCTAGTGCTGCCCCAGGCCTTGGCTGGCTTGACCCCTGCTGGAGCAAAAATGGAGGATGATTACCTCAAAATCAGGTTTACTGAAGCAGTTAAACGTTAAAGTTATCGTCACTAAAGAAGCTAATGGTGGCTTGCAAAGATTGCAAAAATAGATCAATTTCTTCTTTGGTGTTGTAAAAATACAAACTAGCCCTGGCACTGCCAGAAGCGTCAAATAGTCGGTGCAATGGTTGGGTGCAATGGTGACCAGAACGGATAGCAATGCCGTCTTGGTCCATCATGGTGGCCACGTCACTGGCGTGGAGTCCAGCCACGTTAAAGGAAGCCAGGGCGGCCCGATCTCTATGTTGAGGACTAGGCCCATAAAGCCGCAGTTGGGGAATTTCCGCCAAGCCTTGCCAGAGGTAATGGGTTAATTCCACTTCGTAGTTGTGGATATTTTCCATACCTAAATCCATTAAATAATCCACTGCCGCTCCTAGGGCGATCGCCTCGGCAATGGCCGGAGTACCCGCTTCAAATTTATGGGGTAACTCCCCAGTGGTGAAATGGTCGAAAAAGACCTCAGCAATCATTTCTCCGCCACCAAAAAAGGGCGGCATGGCTGTTAAAATTTCTTCTTTGCCGTAGAGGAAACCAATGCCGGTGGGGGCGCACATTTTGTGGCCACTGGCCACTAGCCAATCACAATCAATCAGTTGCACGTCCAGGGGATAATGGGGCGCACTCTGACAAGCATCAATTAATACTTTGGCCCCAACTTGGTGGGCTAATTGGGTAATTTCTTCCACTGGATTAATGCAACCCAAGGTATTAGAAATATGAACAACGGTGACTAGCTTGGTTTTTTCAGAAAGTAGGGTTTTAAATTGCTCTAAATTAAAGCTTTCCTGCTCGTCTAATTGGACAAATTTCAGCACCGCCCCAGTCTTGGCCGCCACCATTTGCCAAGGTACTAAATTGCTGTGGTGTTCCATCACAGTGGTGATAATCTCATCCCCTGGCTGGAGGTTATTCATACCCCAACTATAGGCCACTAAATTAATCGCTTCCGTGGCATTACGGGTATAAACAATTTCCCTTGGCGATCGGGCATTGATAAATTTAGCGATCTTACCCCGTACTGCTTCATAGGCATCAGTGGCCCGCACACTTAGCTGATGGGCTCCCCGGTGGACATTAGCATTATCGTTTTCGTAATAGTGCCTTAATTTTTCCAACACTGCCCGGGGTTTTTGGGACGTAGCGGCATTGTCCAAATACACCAGAGGATGACCATTAATTTCCTGATTTAAAATGGGGAAATCCTGGCGGACAGTGGCGGCAAGGCTGGGGGTTTGTAGGGCAAGCATGGTTTAACAATCAAACAATACTAAGACTAATTAAAAAATCAACTAAAATATCAATTTTCTGACTGACTAAATAGTCCGACAGGAAATACATTGCCGCAGACGTCCTTGCAAAGAGGGTAGGGGAATTTGATCCAAAATTTCTCCGGCAAAGGCATCAATTAACAAATGGCGGGCATCGTAATCATTTAAGCCCCGACTGCGGAGATAAAAAACTTCATCGGCTTCTAACTGACTGATGGTGGCACCGTGGGAGCATTTCACGTTATCGGCGGTGATTTGTAGCTCTGGTTTGGTATTGATGCGAGCTTTGGGGGACAGTACTAAGTTCCGATTTAATTGTTGGGCATTGGTTAGTTGGGCCGCCTGGGGCACTAAAACTTTGCCGCTAAAAACTGCCTGGGAATATTCATCCACAATGCATTTATGGAGTTGATTGGTCACACCATGGGGGTGATTTAAGGCAATAGTGCTGTGGGTGTCGCTTACCTGCCGGCCGGCCAGGGTAGTCAAGGCCAAAAATTCGGTCTCCGTGGCTTCCCCCTGTTGGGTCATGGCCAAATTATGGCGGGATAATTTAGCGCCCAAATTAATATCAATGAGTTTGTAACGACTCTGCTTGGCCTGGGCGATCGCCGTGGTGGCAATGTGGAAGCTATCACCGGAATCCCGCTGGTTACGGATATGGGTGACCTGGGCATTTTCCCCTAGGTAAATTTCGCTGACGATGTTGTTAAAGTAGGGCTGTTGCTGCGGGCGATCAGTGCAGTTGGTGCTGATGGCTCCATAGGACTCGGCAATGGTTACCTTGGCATTAGCTCCGGCTACAATCAACAGTCGGGGTTGAACCAGTACCGGAGTGGGATCAACCACCGTCAAAAACAGACAATGGATGGGGGTCGCCAGCTCAATATTGGCGGGAATCCAGACTATGGCACTATCCTTTAGCCCCGCCGTGTTGAGGGTGCTAAAAACATCCTCTCCATCTTCCCGTTGAGCTAAATAATCAGCTAACTTTTCCTGTTTATTGGGGGGCAAAAGATTCCAGGATCCGCAGACGATATTTTCAGGCAAATCGCTGGTATTGGATAATTCCGCCGAGAAGAAACCATTAACAAAAACCAAACGGCTTTGCTTTGCTTCCGGTAAATAAAAGTTTTCTGCACTAGCAGCATCTAGGCTGATTTTTTTTGCAGTGGCAAAGTCAATTTCCTTGAGCTCAGTTAAATTAGTGAACTGCCATTCTTCATCATTTTTATTGGGTAATCTTAGTCCGTCTAACAATTTCTCTGCCCGTTGTCTTTTGGCGAGCAAGGTTGGCTCTCCACCTTCCCCTGACATTGCCCGCTCCTTAAGACTCTGCAACTGTTTGTCTACTTCAGCATGGTGATTATTTTTTCTTAAAGCATTAGTCAGAACAGCGGCAGTCATAGCAAATATCCTTGGCGATGGTAGTTCGGATTAGTTAACGGTTAAATTAAGTCAGCAATTAAATTAGTAATTTTATTGCTAACTTTAGTTGAACTCTGAAAAAGAATTAGACAGCAGCCAATGCTTTTTCATCTAAGAAGTCATAGCCTTTTTCTTCTAGTTCCAGAGCTAATTCCTTACCACCGCTCATGACAATTTTGCCATCATACATGACATGGATATGATCGGGAACAATATAATTTAGCAAGCGTTGATAATGGGTAATCACCAAGGTGGCATTGTCGGGATTTTTTAGAAAATTGACCCCCTCAGAAACAATGCGGAGTGCGTCAATATCTAGACCGGAATCAATTTCGTCCAAAATGGATAGGGTCGGCTCTAGGATAGCCATCTGCAAAATTTCGTTGCGCTTCTTTTCTCCCCCGGAAAACCCTTCATTCAAACTGCGTTCCAGAAAAGCAGGATTCATTTTCACCACATCCAATTTTTCTTGAATTAAGTCTTCAAAGTCAAAGGTATCTAATTCTTCCAAGCCTAAATGTTTGCGTTTGGCGTTATAAGCAATGCGGAGAAAATCCAAATTACTGACGCCGGGAATTTCTAAGGGATATTGA
>NZ_JADEWJ010000182.1:0-7843 GCF_015207725.1 Synechocystis sp. LEGE 06083 | reverse complement strand
TCTCCATGGCGGGGGCTATGCTTTCGCCGGAGGGGAGTTGGGGAGCGGGGAAGCAATTTTAGCGGCCCATTATGGCCAGATTGAAGTGATTAGCATCGATTATCGTCGACCTCCAGACCATCCTTTTCCGGCGGCCCTGGACGATGCTTTGGCTGTGTGGCGGGAGTTGGTAACAACCTACGAAGTTAGCCGCATGGGGCTGTTTGGTACTTCTGCTGGAGGCGGCCTATTGCTAGCCTTGGTTTGTCAACTGCGGCAACTTAATTTACCTCTACCAGCGGCGATCGCCCCCCTGTCCCCCTGGGTGGATTTGACCAAAACTGGAGATACCTACTTCACCAATGAATATGTTGACCGCACCGCCATTAGCTACGGCGGTTTACTGGCAGGTTTAGCCCAACTCTATGCGGGAAAATTGCCCCTTAATCATCCATTTATTTCCCCCCTTTATAACGATTTAGAAGGCTTGCCCCCCACTCTGCTCATTAGTGGCACCAGGGATTTAATCTTGAGCGATACCGCTAGACTGCAAAGAAAACTGCGACAGAACAATGGGGTAGTAGATTTACAACTATTTGAAGGACTTTCCCATGCTGAATATCTCTACCAATTTGACACACCGGAATCGGCAGAAGTTTTTGGGGAACTGAGCCAATTTTTTAACCGGCATTTACAACGGTAAGCGGAAAATAATTTGTTATCTTGGGGGAAAATAACTCCGTTTTTGCCCTTTGCCCTGCCCAGGAAGCGTTAATTATGTCTAACCGCCCAGGAAAGTTGCTTTTTGCCGGTTTGATGGGTTTGGCCCTCGCTTTTCCCTTTGGCATCTCCCCCTCCCATGGCTCCACGGCCAAATCTTCTGCCCAGTTAATCGCCCTAAAATTTCCCCAGGCTAATAGTGACCGGGGACAAACGGCCACCAGTGGCGGTGGGGGAGTCAGGCAAACTAGCGGTGGCAGTTGTTTAACCAAGGCTAAATTACCCTTTCAGCTTTTAATTCCTGGCGACTATAACCAAGGGAGCGGTTTCCACAACACCGCTAGCAAAGAAACTTTTATTTACGCCTATCTGCCGCCCCAACCAGGACTGACAGCCCAGGTGCAGTTGGCGGATCCCATTACCAAGGAGCAAAACCAAACAACTTTCACTGTGCCCAAGGAAGGGGGCATTGTTCGTTTTCCCGTTAGCTTGCCGGATAATGCCATGGAGGACGATTTTTATAACGTTACTTTGACCCTAATTTGTGATGCTAATAACACCCAAGACAATCTCACAGTGGAGTTGACGGTGAACTACACTCCCCTGGACCAGCCCCCTACCAATGCCGATTCCTCCCTAGCAGAGGCAGCCTTTTATGCCGAACAGGGTCTATGGTTAGATGCCCTCAATGCCCTAGCGGCGATCGCCAAGGAGGAACCCCAGGAATGGCAGGAATTTCTAGAGTCGGGGGGATTTGCGGCCTGGGCGGAGGCTCCGGTGGTGGAATGTTGCCAAATGGTCAATACCTCTGCCTTGGCTAACTGACCCCAGGGGAAAATCAAAGGAAATACCAGAGAATATTAATGGGTTGGACCATACCGTCAGCTTGGAAAAAGTTTCTTTGGCAGTCTCGGGGGATTTGGATTGCGACCCCCACAGTGACGGCCCTGGTAATTTTGCTCCGCTTCACCGGCATTTTACAGGTGTTGGAATGGCAGAGCTACGATGCAGGGGTAAGGCTTTTACCAAGGCACGAAGATGATCGCATTGTCATTGTGGGTATTGATGAACAGGACGTTACCTACCTCAACACTCCGATCATTGACGACCAATTGCTAGCAAAAATCCTCACCAAGCTGAAGCAACAACAACCAGCGGCGATCGGGCTGGACCTCTATCGAGACTTGCCCCTGCCACCGGGTACAGAAGAGTTGGCAGAGGTATTCACCAGCACTCCCAATTTAGTAGGCATTGAAAAAGTAGCGGGCAAACCAGGCATTGAAACCGTCAATCCCCCCCCGTTATTAAAGGAAAATAACCAGGTGGGCGCCAATGATTTAATTATCGACGCTGATAACATTGTCCGCCGGGGTTTTATTTATCTAGTAAGAGACGGGGAGCCCCACTACAGCTTTGGGCTACATTTGGCTTTACGCTTCCTTGATAACGTCGGAATTGCGCCGGAGACCATCAGTGAAGGCAGTGACGACTTCCGTTTAAATCAGGTGGTATTTTCCCCTCTCCACGCCGATAGCGGTGGTTATATCCGGGCTGATGACGGGGGCTTTCAATTACTGATTGATTACCAATCTAATTTTCCCCAAGTATCCCTCACCGATGTGTTGACCGATAAATTGCCGCCGGACTGGGGCAAAGGCAAAATCATCCTACTGGGTAAGGTGGGGGAAAGCTTCAAGGACCTATATTTCACCCCCAATAGCAATACGTTTGGGCTATCTCGTGCCATACCAGGGGTGGAGATCCATGGCAATATTATTAGCCAAATCATTAGTGCGGGGCTTGATGGTCAACCGTTACTCAAAAGTTGGTCCGAGCCGCTCGAATGGCTTTGGGTCGGGTTCTGGTCTTTCCTGGGGGCCGTGATTACCTGGCAGTTGCGCTATGCCACTCGGCGTTCCGGAGGGCAGTGGCTGCCGATCGCCGCCATTGTGGGTAGTTTAGGGGCGTTACTGGCCATTACCTATGGGGCCTTGGTGATGGGATGGTGGCTGCCGTTTATTCCACCGATGTTGGGCTTATTGGGGTCAGGGGTATTTATTGTCACCTGGATGGCCCGGGCGGGGGTGCAGGTGCGCAACACCTTTGGCCGTTACCTAACCGATCAGGTGGTGGCCACCCTACTGGAAAACCCCGAAGGTCTCAAAATGGGTGGCGATCGCCGTCCAATCACCATCCTCACCTCAGATCTAAGGGGATTTACTAGCACCTCCGAAGGCCTCAACCCCGAAGAAGTAGTTAAAGTGCTCAACATCTACTTTGGCAAAATGGCCGATGTCATCACCAACCATGGCGGCACCATTGACGAATTCATGGGTGATGGTATTCTCGTTTTGTTCGGAGCTCCCACTTCCCAGGATGGTGATGCTCTGCGGGCGGTGGCCTGTGGGGTGGAAATGCAACTGGCCCTACGGGAAGTCAATCAACAGGTGACAGGGCTGGGCTTACAACCCCTGGAAATGGGCATTGGCATCAATACCGGCGAAGTGGTGGTGGGAAACATCGGCTCTGAAAAGCGCACCAAGTATGGCGTGGTAGGGGCCCAGGTCAACCTCACCTATCGCATTGAGTCCTACACCACCGGGGGACAAATTTTTATTTCCGCCACTACCCTAGAGGCCGCTGGCGATCAAGTCCAAGTCAACGGCCACAGAACGGTGCAACCCAAAGGAGTTAAAGACCCAGTGGTCATTTGGGACGTGGCGGGCGTGGGGGACCCCTATAATCTTTCCCTTGCTGTAGAAGAACAAAAATATCTACCCATTCCAGAACCATTATCATTAGAATACGTCTGCCTAGAAGGAAAACACATTACCGACGCAGTAATTCCCGGTACATTGCGGGAAATCTCCGCTAAAGGTGGGTTTATCCAGATTTCTCCAGATCAACACTGTCCAGACAGTCTAACCAATATTAAAATTAACCTGAGGGAGCCAGGGGTGCCATCGACGGCACTCTACGCCAAAGTATTAGACTCAGTTCCGGGGGAGAGCCACGGTTTTTACGTCCACTTTTCTGCAATGCCCACCGACATCGCCCAGCGTTTTCGTCAACTTTATCAAGGAGCACTGGCCCAGCCCACCGCCATTGCGGCCGCTCAGGGGGGCTAGATCGTGGCTGCTAACCTAACCTTTCTTGGCTCCGGTTCTGCCTTCACGGTGGGGGCGGATAATTTTCAATCCAATGCCATTCTCACCCTCGATAACGGCAGAAAATTCCTGATTGACTGTGGCACCGACATTCGTTTTTCCCTCCATGCCCTTGGTCTTAACCATCGGGATATCACAGACATTTACGTTAGCCATCTCCACTCAGACCACGTGGGGGGTTTGGAGTACGTCGGCTTTACCACTATGTTTGATCCCACCTGTGGTAAACCAAATTTATATTTGAGCCAGGACATTGCGGTGGATTTATGGGAAAGATCCCTTGCTGGAGGTATGGAAGCCATTGAAGGGGGAATGACCAAAGTTGATAATTATTTTCAAATCCATGCTTTGGGGCCAGGGGAAACTTTTACCTGGGAGAAGATCACTTTTCAGTTGATCAAGCTCAACCATGTGGATACGGGGGCAATGTTAATGCCTGCCTATGGTCTTTTTTTCGCGGTCAATCACTCCCAAGTTTTCTTTAGCAACGACACTAAATTTAGCTACGATCGCCTGCAGGACTATTTCCATCGGGCCGATGTTATTTTCCATGATTGCGAAATTTCTCCCTATCCCAGCCCTGTCCACGCCCATTACAACGAGCTGCGGAAACTGCCCGCTGCCATCAAAGCAAAAATGTGGCTCTATGGCTACCAGCCGGGCCCCTTACCTCCAGCAGTGGAAGATGGTTTTCTCGGCTTTGTGAAGCGGGGTCAAAGGTTTGATCTAGTTTGACACCTCCAGCACCGGAGGAAAATTCTAGAGTCCGTTTTGGGGAGTTTTAGCTTAAGTGAAGGGAAAAACCCACGCTATCATCTTTGATGCAGCACGGGTACTTCACGGTTAATTGCCCAAGGAAAGGTGAAGAAAATAAGGTGAAAGCAAGGTGCTTGCCATAGGGGAACCTGATAGTTTTTCCCCCGCCCATTACCAATGGATTCGTAAACCGATTCTGCACACTAAGTCAGCTTGAAATAGTTCGCCGTGACCTTAGACCATCGGGTTTTGGCCTGCGGCCTCCACTGCCTGGGTAACAGTGACTAAGCACCCTACAAATATGGGGTAAACTTTACCATGAACCCTTCCCAATCCCATCTTTGCCCATGCTCGGCGGTCAATATTATCTCATTGCATTTATTTTGGCGGTGATTGTGGTTTGGTTCACGACACCGTTAATCAATCATTGGGGGCGACGGGCCGGCTATGTAGACCAGCCCAGTGCTCGAAAAATGCATCATCGACCCATGGTGCGCCTGGGGGGAGTATCCATTTTCCTCGGTAGCTTGGTGGCTCTGTTGGTGGTGTGGAACCTTGGGGCCTTCGGTGCCATGAGCACCAAGGGAGAATGGGAAGTCTGGGGCGTAGTGCTGGGGGGTTTAGCTTTTTTTGGCATTGGTTTATTTGATGACCTGTTCGATCTGAGTCCTTTTTCCCGTTTATTGGCCCAGGTGGCGATCGCCTCGGTGGTGTGGAATATGGGGGTGAGAATTGATTTTTTTACCCTGCCTTTCCTGGGAAACTTGGTGTATCTAGACATTTTAAGTTTGCCCATCACGGTGATTTGGTTAGTGGGTTTGGCCAACGCCATTAACTGGATTGATGGTTTGGATGGTTTGGCGGCGGGGGTGTGTGGCATTGCGGCGGTGGTGCTGTTTGTGCTCTGCTTATTTATGGAACAGTCGGAGGCGGCCTTAATTGCGGCGGCCATGGCCGGGGGAGCATTGGGATTTTTGCGCTACAACTTCAATCCGGCCCAGATTTTTATGGGTGATGGGGGAGCTTACTTTATGGGCTTTACCCTGGGGGCCGTAGCGGTGATTGGCCTGGTTAAAGTAGCAGCCATGGCGACGGTGGCGGTGACAGCGGTTTTATTGCCCTATCTGGTGCTGGCGGTGCCCATTTTGGATATGTCGGTGGTTATTCTCTCCCGGGTCATTAAGGGGAAATCTCCCTTTAAGGCTGATAAGGGTCATCTGCACCACCGCTTGATCAATGCTGGCATTTCCCACCGTCTAACGGTGCTGTTTATCTATGCCCTTACCCTCTGGGCTGGTAGCTTAGCTTTGGGATTTTCCAATATTCCCAGTGGTTGGGGCTTTGCCATTGGTGCCACGCTGCTGTTGATTTATTTGGGTTGGCAGGTGTGGCGCAATAGTCGCAGTGTGGAGGAACAGGATTGATTCATTGCCATGCCCAATATTTTGATTGTGGAAGATGATCAGGAAATAGCCCAGTTAATTAGGGAAACCCTAGAGCGTGAACAGTTTACCTGCGCTGTCGCCAATGACGGGGAAACGAGTTTAAGAATTTTTCAGGAACAGGCCCCGGACCTCATTGTGTTGGATTTGATGTTACCCAAATTGGATGGGCTGGAAGTGTGCACCCGCATTCGCCAACAACCGGGGAGCAAAGACCCCTATATTCTGATGTTGACTGCCAAAGGGGAGGAAATAGACCGCATTATTGGCCTCTCCACCGGGGCCGATGATTACTTGGTCAAGCCCTTCAGCCCGAGGGAATTGGTGGCCAGGGTGCGGGCCCTATTGCGGCGGCAATTGCGCCAGGGGCAACCAGTAGGACAAATTTATCGTACAAGCCATTTTCAGGTGGATTTAGACCAACATCAGGCTAGTCGCTATCAAGGCGATCGCCAGGAAGAGTTGGAGTTGACCGGGTTGGAATTTAATTTATTGGCCACGTTTATGAGTTATCCGGGGCGGGTCTGGAATCGGGCCCAATTAATTGAAAAGTTGTGGGGCGATGATTTTTTTGGCGATGAACGGGTGGTAGATACCCATATCCGCAGACTGCGTAAGAAAATTGAACCGGACCCCGCTAATCCTAGTTTTATTAAAACGGTGATCGGTTTGGGCTATAAGTTTGAAGATCCTGGCTAATCAAAAAGTATGGTTTCTATGGTTAAACTTGGGCAAGTAGGTTTCCTTTCCCAAAAGCTGCCAAGCAAGGCAAGGTTTGCAGTCTTTACTACTCCGTCTTGGCGCAGGGCAATAGATGGAATTTATGGTTCCAGAACTGAAAAAGTCTAGGTAAAATTTGCTTCGCCTAATCCTCATTGAGTCGATCCAGTTGCCCCAAACGTTCTTCGATCGCCGTTAGACCCTGCCAATTAACTAAATCCTTTAACCACGGAGGTGGCAGAGTATTGCCGTAGTCTAGTAGTTGACTGGAGCGCAGAAAACAATGGAAGGCCAGTTCACTAGCTGAGGCCACGCCCCCATCCTGAGTTTGCAGACGGGCAGCCCCACTTAGGTAATGACCCAAAATGCTCGGACTGTGGTGGCCGATGTAAATTTCCCTGGCTCGCTGAACTTTTTCCACCATGGTCCAGGGGTCCGCCATGGCCAACAGTAAAATATGGGGGCTGAACTCATTGACCCAATTTCCACAGGCTTCCAGGTCTTCCACGATCGCCACTAGGCCATAATGGGCCAGGGCCTTTTCCGTGTGCACAGAATGTTCCTGCTCCCGACAATAGCGATTCACAGATTGGATGACTTCTTCCCCCAACTCCAGGCGATCGGTTAGTAGCACTGCGCTGGCATTGGGATATTGTTCGGCATGGGCCAGCAAATCTAGGGCTAGCCATTGCCCGTTGGCTTCACCGTCCGCTAGCACCATCAAATTTGTCCTGACTAAGGTTTGGTCAATGGTCACCACACCACTCACCAATTGTTTGGCCGCCATTACCTCTGGAGATCCTGCCCCCGTAATGGACTCCACCGGCGCAATATTTTTTGCCCCCCAGGTCAACATGGCGATCGCCGGCACCCCTGCAGCTAGATAAATTTCTTCAATGCCCATTTCCTGGGCCGCCACCAAAATAGTCGGGCTAATGGTTTCCGTCACCAAAACTCGTTCCCCTACCCCCACAGTCTTGGCCAAAATTCCTTGGCGGAGTAAATTGCCCAGGGCATCACCCCTTTTGGTCTCCAGATAAAAACCCTGTCTCTTATACA
>NZ_JADEWJ010000181.1:0-7844 GCF_015207725.1 Synechocystis sp. LEGE 06083 | reverse complement strand
GCCATTTACCCAGGCACTTCTAACTTGGCCGGATTACCCCGGGCCAATTTGGCTCCATAGCGTTGGCTCACTCCGGCGATCGCCGCGAGGAAAATCCAGCCCAGCACATTATTCCGCATATCAAAAATGGTGACATCGAATAGGTTATACAAACAAAGGGCGGCAAAGGCAATGCCATAGGACAGCAGTAATAAATGTTGGGACTGACGGCGAAAACCACGACAACGACCAAGGTTGATCAATAGCATCATCCCCTGGGCCAGAATGAAACCCACTGCTCCCAACATCAAGCCGGTACCAATCAAGCCCGTTTCCCCCAACAGCATCAGCACCAAGTTATGGGGATGGCCAATCCAAACGTTCATGGCGGCTTGGTACAGGGGGGTAAAATTTCTCAAGCCCTGGCCAAAAATGGGTTGATCGAGGAACATATCCCAACTAAATTGCCACTGGGTACTCCTGAGGGCCGTTCTGTAACGGTCCGGGTAAAGTTCATCCGACAATCTGCCCCAAAAATATTTAGGCACTATTTGCCGCAATGGTTCTTTGCCGAAGGGGCCAAAGGATGCCCATAACACCATGGCAGTGGCTCCCCCGGCCAAGGCCACTAACCAGTACCAACTTAAATAGATGGCGTAGGCAATGCCAATTAGTAACCCAATGCCCCAAGCACTGCGAGAGCCGGTCAACACTAAGGCGATCGCCTCTAGGATGCAAGCTACTAACAGGGCCCACACCAGGGGAGGAGGATTAAGGCGGTTACTGGGGGCGGTGAAATGCCAGCGGCGGATGCATTGGATTAATAGCCCCAGGCTGAGGGGAAACACCATCAATAACCAAGCAGAAAATAGGTTCGCGTACATTAATAAGGATGACATCCGACCTTCAGGTCTGCCTCCGGCCACTAGGTTGGTGCCGATCGCCGCTAACCAATCGGGGGTGGCCCAGTTGCCATAGATTTGTCCAAAGCCAAGGATGACTAATACTACGGTGTTGGCGGTCAGTAGCCAGGCTAAGTTATTCAGTTGCTTAAATTGGCAAATTACCTGACTGAAGGCCAGAAAAACGATGAAGTAGGGCACAAAGTTGGCCAGTCCCAACAGGGCTTCCCCCCGGTCATGGGCGGTGATGGTGGTCAACAAAAACCACAGGGTCAGGGCAGTCCACACTTTGGCCAGGGGTAGGCTTGCTAATTTTTTGCCATGGAAAAACCACGGGCTCAGGCTAGCAAACAGCAGTGGCAGTAACCCCGCTACGGCGTTGAAGGGCAGTAGGGTTAACCCCACAGAGACCGCTAGTTGTTCTTTCTTTAAGAGATGGGAAGGGATTTTCAACTGCAACTCCCAAAATTACCACTCCCCATATTATCCCCAGGCGATCGCCTTCCGCATTGACCCTCCGTCTGATTGGTAGTCAAGCTACTTGGCAACCTCAACCTTCAATATGTTTTTGACTTGATAAAGTCTTTGCATCAGGGTTTCGTTAGCATGTTCTGGATATCTCTCAACTACAAAATCAATAAAATCTTGTACAGTACAGGGCTGATCAAATCCTCCCATCCAACTATGGAACTCTTGATGGATGATTGAATCAATAGTGATCAAGTTATCTACAACCGAGGCTAGATGGGGATAACCTTTGACAGAATAAAGGTGGTGAGCTGTCAGAATCATTTGATTGATACTATTCGGCTTGATTAGTTTTATCTGACAAGTTTTTTTATCTCTTTTCTTAGCTCTAATTTTTGCATTCTCAATTTTCCTGGAGATATTTTTTGTATCGTTATCAAGAGCTTGTAATGCTTTTTCTATTTCAACTGTGATAGTACGGCATTTGCTTCTTCTCGCTTTATCTTTGAGGGTTTGACTGATTTCACGAGAAACGATCACACAACCTTTACCAGAGAACCATAGTTGTTGTCCCTGTTTCTGCTTTTTGGGGTTATGAAAGTTCCTTTCGACGTAATCAATGTCAATCTCTAGTGGGCTATTCTGCCTTAAATATTCAAGAGTTCTTTTAATAGTCTGTCCATTAGTCTCCAAGATACGTCGTAGGCATTGCTTATGAACAAAATTACGACCGTTAACCTGAACGATTTTATCTTGGGGCTCAGAAAATTCCTCTTGGATAATTCTTTGAGCCAAAGCGTGTTTCAGCCTATTTGAATTTTGAGTAATGAAATCTTTAATACGATGTACGAAACCAAGATTACCGTGGGCATCAAGGTAGTAAGCTATTTCAAGAGCCCCTTTATCAGAGAATTTTTTCATTCCCAAAGATGGTCTAATAACGATATAGTCCTTTCCTTCTACTAAATCCCATTCGTCATCGGGGTCTGAGTCAAAAAACTCAATAATGTCTAACAGTTTTTGATGACTAATATCAAGTGCCTTAGCTAATTCTTCCTCAGAAATAGTAAATTTTATAGGCATAGCGCTGATCCTGTCTATTTGAAGGTGTTCGGATTGATGGAACGATACATTTGATTGATGCGATCGAAAACTTTAGCATTCCCTGTTTGAGGATTGTCGGGATGATAAACCTTAGATAGTTGTCGGTAGGCACTTTTGATCTGTTCTTCTGTTGCTGTGGTGCCATCTAGACCAAATACTTGCCAGGGTTTGAAATACTTAAATATATTTATGCCGTTTATGCAATCCTCCCCAGTTTCTCCCACCTCGTTTGGCAAGATACCAACAAAGTCTCGGTATAGCTTTTCCCAAGAATCTTTTTTGCTGAAATTTAGCTCCATATCCCGTGTAGCTAGTTGAAACTCACCAGATTCTTTCAATTCATCAGTGTTAGATACGGCAAAGTATTTGTAGACTGCTTCCTTAACTTCACTCAACTTCAGGGCAGGGACTTTCTTCGGTTTCTTGGGAGTCGTTTTTGCTTTAGCTTTAGGCTTTTTCTGGGCAAGGACAAACTCCGCAAATTGCTCTAGGTGCCCGGCATCATAGCCATGCAGGGAAACTAGTCTCTCTATTTCCTTTCTGATGCCATCAGTGACCATGCACTTTCCCTCAGTAGCAGATTACTTTAATAATAAATGCTAATTGAAAATTCGTATGTATGCTTAGGACGAGATTCTACCAGATTATGGATCTACTCTGCTAAATCTGCTTAAAGTTTTTTAAACTACAAGGTCATAATGCCTGTAGTCTTGTGGCGATGGGCGTAAAAGCAGTCTAACCAAACCTTGGTGAGGTGTATCGTGGGGGGCTGTTAGAAACTCTGTTTATTCCAAAAGGCGATCGCGGCAGAAGGCGAGGGTGCTGTAGAGATGGAAAGCCTTATCCCAATTAGTATCTTCCCGGCGGAGAAAAGGAATGTGGGGGTCCACTGATTTCAGTAATTCCTGAAAATCTAGGGCCGTTTCCGCAAACGCATTGAACTCCTTCCAAGCTGGTTTATCCGCTAAATTTGTCTGCCAGATATGGCTCAGTTGTTGCCATTGTTGATGGGCCGTACCCTGTTGCCCATGGACAGATTTTTCATCATCTAGGCTAATGCCCTGGTTAAACTCGTAAATTTGGTCGCAAAAACGCAGAATTGTTTGGTGTTGCGGTAAATGTAAATCACAAATGTGGGCGTAATCTAAAATTTCCGTTTTGCGCTGGATTTTGCCCCGCACATTCACATCTACACATTCCTCAAAAATGGGCAATAAACCCTCCACCGTTTGACTGACATCTTGCCAAGTAAAGCTAAAAGTCCCCTCCTCCTCCCGACTAATGCGATAGGTAACCGTGACCACGGGGGACAAACTTTCAATGCGGAAAACGGGGAAAACTTTTAGGGCCAAAATGTCAGCTAAAGCCACAGAAAAGCTAGGAATGGCCGCCGCCTGACATTGCTGATGGTAATAGTTCAACTCTCCGATCGCCCCGGTGCGATAGAGCCGCCAAGCCCGACTGGGTAACTGGAGCCGAGCCGTGTAGGGGTCCATGGCCATGATTTTGCCAAACTGTATTGCCTTGGCTTGTTTTTCCCCAGGGGGCACCGGTTCCAGCACAAAAATTCCCGCCGACTGGGCCTCCGGATCTGCCTTAGCCTCCTCAATGGCCGCCTGTTGTTCCGCCAGGGATTGGGCTGCTTCCGCTTGACGATGGGTATCAATGCGACCCAGCCCCGCCCTAATTTTGGCCACCAGTTGGGGACTGTGACTAATGACCAACAACTGCCGAAATTTTTCCTCCGCCCCGTTTAAATTGCCCTGGGCCTCCAGCAGGCGAGCTTGGTAATAGGCCGTCATCGGATTTTCCCAACTCTCCCCCTCCATCGCGGCCAACAGTTGTTCTGCTGTGGCCAGGTCGTGGCTGTCAATGGCGTCGGCAATGGCTTTATACATAGGGAAACAGGCCGAAAAATATTAGGTTTCCAACAGAGCAGTAAGCTGGGCTAGGGCTACGGTGGGGGCTGTCACCGCCCGCAAAATCCGTTTACCAAGGGATACGGGCTGAAACCCTTTGGCGATCGCCAGGGCGATTTCCTCATCCGTCCATCCCCCCTCTGGGCCAGTGGCCAACACCATTTGGGCCGGCAAACCACTCTGTTTCAAGTATGCCCCAAGCATAGGGCTATTTCTACGGGTCACACAGAGCAAAGCCAGGGTTTCGGGCCCCGTAACCTCTTCGACAAATTGACCAAACGTTAATGGAGGGGCCACCGGGGGTAACCATTGTCGCTCCGACTGTTCCGCCGCTTCCGTGACAATGCGTTGCCAACGCTCAAGTTTATTTTGACTGGGCTTTAATAGGGTGCGTTCCGTCAACAAAGGCTGAAACGCAGTGGCTCCCAACTCCGTACAGGGGCGAATAATTTCCTCAAACCCACTGCCCTTGGGCAAGGCGATCGCCAAAGTCACCGCCAGGGGTAATTCATTCTGCTCACTGACCGCTTCTAATAATTGGGCCGTGCCATCATCCGAATCATTTAACTGGGCCCGCCATACCCCGCCACCACCATCCAACACCATGAAGCCATCACCCCTTTGCAGTCGTAACACCCGTTGGAGATAATGCCGCTGGGGAGCAGTCAGCATAACTGTGGCATCAGTAATTTGCTCTGGGGCAACGACCAAACGGTGGGCCATAGGACAGTAATTGAGGAGTTTTTCCTCGCTAAAATCAATCCCCAAACGAGGGTGGAGGATAGGACAAATTGTACAATGGGCTTCTGGCATTGCCTCCCCAGGGCAGTGACCCAAGCACTAAGCAAAATTTTATGGCTTTTCGACCCCGCAAACGCTTTGGCCAACATTGGCTGAACCATCCACCAACTTTGCAGGCCATTGTGGCGGCGGCAGATATCCAACCCGGCGATCGTCTCTGGGAAATTGGCCCGGGCATGGGGGTTTTGACCAAGCAGTTATTAGCAACGGGCAATCCCCTGGTGGCAGTGGAGTTAGACCGGGATTTATGTCTTAAATTACGCAAAAAATTAGGGCAACGGGAAAATTTTCTGCTTTTGGAAGGGGATGTCTTAAAACTAGATTTAAACAACCTATTACAGGATTTTCCCCAATTTTCAGCCCCGAATAAGGTAGTGGCCAACATTCCCTACAACATCACCAGCCCCATTCTGGAACTACTACTGGGCACCATCCAAAAAACCCGATCGCCTAGTTTGGCCACCATTGTTTTATTAGTACAAAAAGAAATTGCGGAACGATTAACGGCCGAACCCAGCACCAAAGCCTACGGAGCCTTGTCGGTGCGGATGCAATACCTCGCCCGGGTGGATTGGATTGTGGATGTACCCCCCAAAGCCTTTACCCCGCCGCCCAAAGTAGATTCCGCTGTTATTCGCTTAACTCCCTACCCCGTAGATCAGTTACCAGGCGATCGCCGTTTATTGGATCAACTCCTCCGGCTGGGGTTCGCCAATCGCCGTAAAATGTTACGCAATAACCTCAAGGGATTAATCGCCCCGGAACAGTTAACTACTGTGTTAGAACAGTTAGCTTTGCCGAGCACTGCCCGGGCCGAAGACTTGAGCTTAGAACAATGGTTAGAGTTAACTAATTTGTTGCCGACTTTCTTTTCCCCAACCTGATGCATTCCTACACCCTCCACGCCCCCGCCAAAATTAATCTTTTCCTCGAAATTCTTGGCGATCGCCAAGCAAATTATGGCTATCACTGACGGCGGATCAAGTTTTGCTAGAAAGTTTTAGATTTATGTTTGTAGTTCTTACAGTTATGGGATCTTTAATCCAGCCTTTCGAATAGATTAAAATTAAATTCTAGCAACCTATGCCAGCCAAAGATATTTTCCACGACTGTGTTAAAAATGCTTTGATTAAGGAAGGATGGACGATCACGGAAGACCCCCTGAGCTTGAAAATAGGCAAAAAGGATCTGTTTGTTGATTTGGCGGCGGAAAAGTTGCTGATTGCAGAAAAACAGAATCGCAGAATTGCGGTAGAGATTAAAAGTTTTATTGGTACATCGGAGGTAGAAGACCTTAAAAATGCTTTAGGCCAATATATTCTTTATGAAAAAATCATCAAAAAGCAATCTCTTGGTCGAGTTTTGTATCTTGCCATTAGGGACGCTATTTATAGAAAATTATTTATGGAGGAGATTGGCCAAATTTTACTAGAAGAAAACACAGTTAAATTAATTGTTTTTAATCCTGAAGAAGAGGTAATTGTTCAATGGATAGGCTAGCTAAACATCGTCAAATTATTGAGAAAGTCCTAACTCCCTATGCCAATATTTCCTATGCCAACGCCGAAATTAAAAATCGTCTTGTCATTGATGAAACCCGTGATCAATACCTAATTATTTCCGAAGGTTGGCAACGGAACCAACGCTACCATAGTGTTCTAATTCATCTGGAAATTATTGACGGTAAGCTCTGGATTCAGTGTGATAACACAGAGGATGGTATTACCACAGAACTCGTCAGTGCAGGTATTGCCAAAGAAGAAATTGTCCTCGGCTTCCATGAGCCACAAATACGCCCCTATACCGGTTTCGCCGTTGCTTAAAAAAGATCAAATTAGGATTCGCCAATCACCGTAAAATGTTAGGCAATAACTTGAGTGGTTAGATTTAACTGATTTATTGCCCCTCTTTCACCCCCAACCTAATGCATTCCTACACCCTCCATGCCCCCGCCAAAATTAATCTTTTCCTGGAAATTCTTGGCGATCGCCCCGACGGCTTCCACGAATTGGTGATGGTATTACAGAGCATTGCCCTGGGGGATGAAATTACCGTGCGGGCCAACGGCACTGATGACATCCGCCTCAGTTGTGGGGACAGTCCCCTGGCCAACGATGCCACTAATTTGGCCTACCGGGCGGCCCAGTTGATGATCAACCATTTTCCCCAGGCCCATAGTCAGTATGGCGGCGTGGATATTACCTTGACCAAACACATTCCCATGGCGGCGGGGTTAGCAGGCGGTTCAGCCGATGCGGCGGCGGTGTTAGTGGGTTTAGACCTGCTCTGGAATTTGGGTTTAACCAGGCCGGAATTAGAACAGTTAGCGGCCCAACTGGGTTCCGACATTCCCTTTTGCATTGGGGGCGGCACGGCGATCGCCACTGGGCGGGGGGAAATCCTCGACCCCTTACCGGACGGGGATTGCTTCTGGGTGGTGTTGGCCAAACACCGTTCCCTGGAAGTTTCTACCCCCTGGGCCTACCAAACCTATCGCCAACAGTTTGGCAAAAATTACCTAAACGATGACCAATCCCAACGGGCCCGGCGTAAATCCATCCATGCGGGGCCTCTCCTCCAGGGCATTCAGCACCGCAACCCAGGGCAAATTGCCAGCCATATCCACAATGATTTAGAAAAAGTTGTTTTACCCGCCCATGAAGCTGTGGCC
>NZ_JADEWJ010000180.1:0-8018 GCF_015207725.1 Synechocystis sp. LEGE 06083 | reverse complement strand
CTCCGCCATCCATCGCTGGTCTGGCCCCACCGCCCAAGCTGGCTACTACGAATTGGTGATTACATCGGAAGCCAAGGAGGCGATCGCCTTTGATCTGGAATTGCGGGTAATGAGAACTAATTTTTCTCCCCTGTAACGCCGTGATTTTCTCAATACCTTTAATTTAAAATGGAATGATCAAGTTTAACTATCTCTTGTAAATTAATCTTTTATTCATTAAAATCACCGCAATCTTAATTGAAGCATGGCAGACGAGTCTCTGGTAAAAACTTTTTCGTTGGCCATGGCAAGGCGGTCTGAGCCAAAACCAAAACTTCACCATCCTGGCCAGATTTCTTAACCTGTTCGTAACCTTGAGGAATCCTCAAATTCCTATCCTAGGATGGAGATAACGGAGAATTTTTGGTGATTGATTGACATGGAAACAGCAGCACGTACTTTTGGTAAGCTGGCAATTTTCGCTTTTAGTAAACACACTGAAAAAGTTTTCAAATATGCCCCCAGGGTTTTAAAGGATCAAGACCCCGAAGACTTACATCAGTTACGGGTGGGGGTGCGACGACTGCGGACGGCGATCGCCGGTTTTGAGGCCGCAGTGCAATTACCCAAGGGGCTTACAGAAGAAAGGGTAGGGAAAATAGGTAAACGCCTGGGAGCACAGCGGGACAATGACGTTTTGCAGGAAATTTTGCTTAGTAAATATTTGCCCCATCTACCCAAAAACGAGCAACGCTATTTGAATAAAGTTCTTAAATATCTACAAAAGGAACGGAAACACGCTTTTAAAGCAACCTATAGGCTGTTGACCCACGACAAATTTTCCCGATTTAAACAGCACTGGCAAGGGTGGCTAGACCAACCCCAAATTACTGTCCTCGGGAGCCTGGCGATCGCCGATGTCTTACCGGACTTACTGTTGCCCCAACTGGCGGAATTTTTCCTTCACCCCGGTTGGTTGGTTGGTACGGAAATTGTCCCTGATACCCATGGCATAGCCCAACAACGTCGTTGTATTCAACTGAGCCCGTCGGCTATTGAAATCCTATTGGATGGGGAAGAATTAGTTCTGCACGATCTCCGCAAGCAAGCAAAGCGTACCCGTTACCAGATGGAGCTATTCAGTGACTACTACGGCCAGGAATATCAAGAATTGTTAGCCAAAGTGAAAATGACCCAGGAAATCTTGGGTAGCCTACAGGACAGTTTCGTCTTGAGGGCCATGGTGGAGCAATACCTTGATGTGGATCTAAAAAAACTCTGTCCCCAATGGAATGCCATTTTCCACGGCGATCGCCTGGGATATTGGGACCAATGGCAACCACTCCAGAGCCAGTTTATTGATCCTGGGCACCGTCAGCAATGTCGTCAACTGGTGCAAAACCCTACTGGCAACAGCAACGGAAAAATGGCTCGGGGCGGATTTGAACCGCCGACCTTGGGCTTATGAGTCCCCTGCTCTAACCAACTGAGCTACCAAGCCTTGTCTGTTTCTTCAACGGACAGTTAACAATCATACACTAAATTCACAGCATGGCAAAATAATTTTTATGGGCTGTCGGGTACGGTGGCCAAAAGTTCGGGGGTGAGGGACACTTGGCTGAAATATTGTTTTTGGAATTGTTCTTCTGCAATTAAAGTTTCAATTTGCTGGACCAAAGCTTTCGGCCAGGCACTGCCGGGGGTTAACGCTGGGCTGTGCTCCTTGATCAGAATCAGAATTTGACTAGCTAAGCCATGGCTAAAATCCCATTGTTTTTGCAAGCTGAGGGGAGAAAGTTCGGCTGTTTTTCGTCCATGCCATTGTTCTTCTAACTGGGCCACTAAGGCAGTGGGACATTGGGGTAGAAAATGATAGGCCAGCACTAGGGGTTGTTGGGCGGCGATCGCCTGTTGGTAGGCCCGACGCAATTCTGACCAACTGCTGGGACAGGTGCGGAGAACATGCCCTTGGGGAGAAAGACCATGGTCTGGGCAATGGGGGGAACGGCGGTCAATTAAATTAGCACTAGTTTGACTAGATGTGATCCCTTGGGGTTGATGTAAGCGAAAATCGATCAGGCGCACCTCATACCGGCGATCGTAGGTGTTAAAGTCTAATTCCACCACTAAATCTAACGGTTCATTTTGGGGCAGTTCATCGGGATGGTGACCCCACCAAACCCCAGGACATTGAATGACTTGACCATCGCCATCGGTTTGAGGTGGATAGTCCGTCAGCCGAAAACTGGTTTTTAGGTAGGAAACTTTGTTGCCAGTGCGGTCTTTAATGTTCCGAAAGCTGGGCCGCTCGACCTGTACTTTTTCTAGTAGTAGTTGGGGGGCGGGATTGCCCATACCGTAGGGTTCCAGCAAATTAAATTCCCGGAATAGGTCTTGTCCTAAATCTGCCACTGTGACCTGGAGGTCCACCGACAAAATAGGATCTAAACTAATTTGGGCTCCATAACTTTGCCAAAACTGTTGATTAACTGCTTCCGTGAACAACGGCAATTTATCCAGCGGCAAGCTTAAGCCAGCGGCAAAGGGATGACCCCCAAAGCCCAACATTAAATGTCGTTGACTGTGCAGTAGGGCATAGAGGTCAATGTTGGCCACAGAACGGGCTGAACCCTTGGCAATTTCCCCATCTTGGGTGTTGAGCAAAATGGCCGGACGGCCACAGGTTTGGGCAACATGGCTGGCGGCTAGGCCTAAAACCCCTGTGGGCCATTGGGGATCGGTTAGTACTACTACCCCGGTGGTGGACAGGTCAATATTTTGGAGCCGTTGGTCAATTTCGGTGATGACGGATTTCTGCAGTCCCTTGCGCCTACTGTTGAGGGTTTCCGTTTCCGCAGCCAATTGATTGCAAATTTGCGGATCTCCGCTGGTGAGCAATTCCACCCCAAAGCTAGCATCCCCTTTAATGCGACTGATGGCGTTGATGCGGGGGCCAAGGCCAAAACCTATATCCGTGGGCCGATCGCCGTTACGGTTACAAAGGTTAAGCAAAGCATGGATGCCAGGACGGGTGGCGGTGGCGAGATCTTTTTGGGTACGGAGTTGGGCAATACCCCGCTGGGCCAGGTAACGACAATCCCCCTTCAGAGTAACTAAATCGGCAATTAAACCGATCGCCACTAAATCCAGCAACTGTTCCAAAGGTTGTTGGGGCACTGTCGGGTAATGGTCATAAAGGGCTTCCACCAACTTAAAGGCCACTGCGACCCCGGAAAGATTAAACAGGGGATGGTCATCGGCAAAGTAACGGGGGTTAATAATTGCCACCACCTCCGGGCGATCGTCTGGCAATGTGTGGTGATCAGTGACAATCACATCCATACCCAATTCCCGGGCATAAAGTATTTCCGCCAAATTGGTACTGCCGGTGTCACAGGTGACAATCAGCTTGGTGCCCTGGGCCGCTAAACGTTCTAGACCCGGTCGATTGAGGCCGTGGGATTCCCGTAAACGATTCGGAATGGTGTAACTCAACTGGTCACCCTGGGGGAAAAACTGTCCCAATCCTTCCCATAACACTGCAGTGGAAGTAATGCCATCGGCATCAAAATCCCCCCAGATAGTTATCTTTTCCCCCTGTTCCATGGCCTGCCCCAACCGTTGCACAGCCCATTTCATTTCCTGGCCAAATTCCCAGGCACTGGTGGGAGTGTAATGCTCCGGTGTTACAAACCCGGCCAACTGATCCGCCGCTTGAATACCCCTTTGCCATAGCAATTGGGCCGCAAATTTGCCGCTGGATTGGTCACAATGGCGACGTACCTGTTCGACAAAAATGGCGGGGGGAGTAACAGGGGGAATTAATTGCCAACGAAATTGGGCCATGGTCAAAGAATTAAAAGTAGATTCTATGCTAACTTTTCCCCCTACTCGGCAGTATGGCGGCTATCTACCCCAGCAGCAATTTCCGTCAGGCTAGCTCGATATTGAGGAAATTGACCCATGAGTTGTTCCAGTCGACGGCTATCAAAATCCTCCAATGCTTGGATAATGCCCTGGCCGTAGGCCTCTAAATCGTCCCAGCCATATTCCGTCCCCCAGCTTGCAAGGCGATCGCCAAAGTTTCTTAATTGTCGGGAAACGAGGGTATGGCGTAAAGTGCTCCAAACGTTAGTTTCTTCCTGTGCCAGCAAAGAAATTAATTGTTGCCGTCGAGCTTGATCCATTAGGGGCACTGCCATGGGGGAGTACTGACCAGATCCGCTTTGGTTAATCGAGCGTTTGTCTTTAGGGGCCATGTCCCCAGCCCTGGCCGACAAAAATCTCTCCGTTGCATTGTTGGAGGCGATCGCCCCAAGGTGACCATCGAAATGAACTCCATGGCCAGGGGAAAGACCGGACTCGGGTAAATTTTCCACCAAGCGCACTGCCGGGAAACGCAAAATGAAGGTACTCCCCTCCCCAGGTCGACTAAAGAGACTAATTTCTCCCCCCAACAATGAGGTTAAACGTTTGGTGATGGTCAGACCTAAACCCGTGCCCCCATATTTGCGGGTGCTCTGTCCTTGACTTTGGGTGAAAACATCAAAAATCCTCGCCTGGTCTTCCGGGGCAATGCCAATGCCCGTGTCAGTAACTTCGATGGCTAGGGAAATGTAGGTGCCCTGGGAGCGGGATCGAATGTCTTCCACACCGATATAAATGAAAACCTGTCCCTCCTCGGTAAACTTAAGGGCGTTACCCACCAAATTAAATAAGATTTGTCGTAGGCGTACCGCATCAAAATAAATGGCTTGGCTTAAGGTTTCATCCACTTGGATAGTTAACAGCAAGCCTTTACTTTCAGCTTTGTAATCGAAAATTTGTTTGATTTCTCTAACAATTGTCCTTAAATCTACTGGCTCCAAATTAATTACTAATTTACCTGCTTCAATTTTAGAAATGTCTAAGAT
Source organism: Synechocystis sp. LEGE 06083 (assembly GCF_015207725.1). Classification (NCBI taxonomy): domain Bacteria; kingdom Bacillati; phylum Cyanobacteriota; class Cyanophyceae; order Synechococcales; family Merismopediaceae; genus Synechocystis; species Synechocystis sp. LEGE 06083. The sequence continues at coordinate 3,126 of NZ_JADEWJ010000180.1, read as the reverse complement.
ATCATCGATAAGTGCTAACAAAACCTTACTACTAGAGCCAATGGCATTGAGGTAATTTTTTGTTTGGGACAAACTAAGATCTTTTTGTAAAAGTAAATCACAAAATCCCAAAATAGCATTCATTGGTGTCCGGATTTCGTGGCTAATATTAGCTAAAAATTCACTTTTAATACCGCTGGCCAATTCAGCATTTTCCTTTGCTTCCCTCAGCTTAACTTCAATGCGCTGGCGTTCTTCAATTTCCCCCGCCAGTTGCTTATTAATCATAATTAAAGTATTGGTTCTTTCTGCCACTCTCACTTCCAAATTATCCCTGGCCTGCTTGATGGTTTTAAACTGATTTTGTAAAGTGATCAGCATTTCATTAAAGTTTTCATTGAGGGTAATCACTTCGCTCACTTCACTGTGCAGGGCAATGGGGGTTAAGCCTTGGTATTGTAATTTAGCGGGAATGTCGGTGGTAATTTTAGCTAAAGTTAACAATGGATTAGCTACTCGCTTACTAACACTAATGGCAATCACTAAACCCACCAGGCTTAAAAATAACAATAGACCAAGCTTTTGTACTGATTGAATCTGCAGTTTCTCGATACTTTGCCGCGCAGGCAAGCCAATTACTAATTGCCAATCATTAATTTTATCCAAGGATAAAATATGGTAGTAATAGGAGTTGCGCCAACGGAGAGTAGGATTAGCCGGTTTATCGGGATACCAATGGTAGGTTGATGGGTTCAAATCTCTGGGATTACCCCCTTGAAAAGGCTGATAAAATTCCAAAGGTAATAGATCATCAATGGTGCTAGCTATGACCTGATTTTGGCCATTGATGAGAGTAATATTTAATTCCTTGGTAACCCTATCTGCGTATAACAGTTCTTTTGTTTTGGCCAGGTTTAAAGAGGCATTAACAAATCCCTCTAAGCTATTTTTGACCACTAGTGGGATGGTGATAGCAATATGGGGATTGATGTTAACATTGGTGCGGTGTAGTGGAGATATTTGTATTTTGGGAGGACTGGAAAAACCAGTCATTTTTTCTGCCTGAATCAGTCCTAAGCGTGATTCTCCCACTTCATTCAACTCTGGTGAACTAGCAATAATTTTCCCCTGGCGATCGCCAACATAGATATTACTAAAGCCAGCAAAAGCCGTTTGCATGGTCTGGGTCATGAGGTTAAGGGCTGGTAATTGCGCCCCATTACCCTGATTAATTTCTGCTACTAAAGGCGAGATTTTGGTGGCAAAAACTTCTGCCCCTTCTAGATGAATTTGGTACCAATCTTCAACGGAATTTTTAATGGGGATGGATAAAGCAGTTAATTCTTGGACAGTTTGCTTTTCCATTTGTAAAAAAGCTTCTTGACCATTAAAAACGGTAATAAATAGGAGGGGAAAAAAGATAAATGCCACCAACAAATTAAACAAAGTTTGCTCAAAGGATATTTTTTTCCAAGCAAAAAAAGCTGGCCCTTTTAAGGGAGAAAGATTTTGCTTTGGCAAACCAAACCCAGTGATCAAAAAACTGGCAATTAAGCTATTAAAAATGCCATTGGCAGCTTGTTTAAGGGTAATTAAACCGGTGGTAACCGGGGTCATATCTAAACCCCAACGGTAAAAAATATAAACCAAGGGCATGCCAATTAACAGCCAAAAGAGACTGTTAATTAAGACTAAATTTGTCTGCCGACGGCGCAACATCAAGCCCACTACTAGGGCTTCAAGCATGATTATTAATACCCCGTAACCATGGCGCCAAATGATCAGGGTGTGACTGCCGGCGATCGCCGCACTAACTAAGCCCCAGGGCAAGCCATAGTAAACGAGCACTAGTAAAGTGGCAATGCTACCAAAAAGAAAATCAACGCCGAAAAATATATGTAGTTTAAAATAGTTTCCTCCATAACCCGCCAGTAAAAGGCAGGGCAAAAGCCAGTAATTTTGTAGGAGATTAGGAAATTTGCCCATGGGAAACCTAAGCTGAAATTAGGGGATAGAGGGGGCGCGTCGATAAAGAATCACCTCATTCTCTTGATATTCTGGCGTAAAAGCTGAATTCTGACTTACCTGTTGGGCTAGGGCTTCCACTGTGCCCTGGGAATTTTCCCAACCGGCGTAGTTAGTTTGCAACAACACTGCATCAAAACGGTTTAGATCGAAGGGAGCTTCCGCTTCAATGGCTAATTCTAGGTCGGGTCGATGGCTCAAGTGGGCCGCCAGGTGGGGGGAAGTCAAAACCCGATCGCCTGGTTGCACCAAGGATACTGCTGTTTGTAGGTTAGCCAACTGCCCCCAATGGTGCCAATATCTGCCGAAAAAGTAGGTGTATTTCCCCAAAGCTAAAAAGGCGATCGCCGTCCAGAGAATAATCCAGCGCGGCTTTTTTAGCCAACTACTGCCCTGATACCAATGGGTCATCACCACCAGGAGTAAAAATGGCAAAATTGGCAACGAATATTGATGAATTAAATCCTTTTGGGGCAGATAGTCGGTGACTAAGTTAACAAATAGGGCAGGAATTGCCGGGATAGCCATGGCCCAGGCTTTACCCCAAATGCCCCAAATAATCGGCGCAGTTAATAGCACTAAATAAAATAAGTTATCCAGCGTAAATAACATTCCTAAAACGATTTGGGGTTTAAGAATTAAATTTAAAATAATTTCTGTAACGGAATCCCCAAGAAAGCTATAGCGTCCCACCGCCGCCGCCTCTTCGCCACTAAAGGCCGGAATAATACCTTTGGTGGTAATAATAAACCAAGCAATTCCCGCCCCGGTGGTAATGAGTCCCATCAACCTTTTTCTTTCCCAAATTAGCAACCAAATACCTAGCATAAATACGGTGAGGGAAAGCACTGCTTTGCTAGCCAAAATTATGATTAAACTAATTAAGAAAATTCCCCATCTATTTGCCCTGGCGCTCCACACCGCCCAGAGCAAACCAGGTACAGCTATGACTTCAGTGTGAAAATCAAATAAATTGATATTAAAAATCAGGGGATATAGGCCATAAACCAATGCCATGGTTAAACTTTCTTTTTCCCCCAGTCCCGTTTGTTTTGCCAATTGCCAAGTGGGCCAAGCTCCTATGGCCAAGGCGATCGCCTGGATGAAAAATAACCAATAAAC
>NZ_JADEWJ010000179.1:0-8059 GCF_015207725.1 Synechocystis sp. LEGE 06083 | reverse complement strand
GTCTAAATTAATCACCAATTTCACCAAAATGCGGACCATGATGCAACAAATGGGCATGGGGGGAATGCCTGGAGGGATGCCAGGAATGGGGGCAATGCCGGGTATGGGAGGAAGTATGTTTGGTGGCCAGCCAGGCCCTGGTTTCCGGGGCTACAAGGGCAAAGGCGGTAAAGTCAAAAAGAAAAAGAAGAAAAAAGGCTTCGGACAGCTTTAGGGGTTTGGGGGCCTAGATTTATTTGTTTTTTGAATCGATCTGCTATCACTCTGACAATGGTGGCAGTTAACAAAAAGTCGGAGAGCCGGGATACATTCTCGAACCTAATCTAGGTTTTCCTTAGATCAAGATTGGGGTGAAAAACCTGTTGTCAAAATTTTAGTTTCTTTTACCTAAATCCACTTACCAAAGATCTGGTAATACTGGGAGAATTACAGGTAGTTCTCCCCAAAGTTTGGTGGGTCAAAGGGCCTGTAAAACACGATCCTAGGGAATGATTGCAAATGCCTAGCACAACATCCAGTTACAGTCCATTTAACCGAAAAGAATAATCCTAAATTTCCCTGGCTCCATACATTGAAGAAGTATATTAAAGCTCCCCAAATATCTGTGCCCGGCTCAGGATTTTCCCAAAACAAGTAAAATCATTTACACTGAAATTGTTTTATTTAATTTTTTAGGGATTATTCCTGGTGCTCATTGCTCAATCTGAATACGTTAAAAAACTCCGTCCCCTCTTGCCACCGGAAGCCTTCCAAGCCGATCCCCATAAATTAATTGTTTTAGGGTTAAATTTGGGTATTTATGTTGCCGGATTAATCATTGCCCGTAATCTCAATCATTGGCCCTTAGAGTGGCTTTGGCTATTTTTGCCCATGGCGGTCTTGATGGGGAATAGCGTCACTGTGTTTTTATTTGGGAGCCACGACCTAATGCACGGTAGTGTGCTGAAAAAACGTTCCAAAATTTCCTATCTCATCAGTTTTTTAGGTCTTTCCCTTTGGTGGATGCCTCCGACTCAATGGCGATCGCTCCATAATCAAGTCCACCATAACAATACGAATAGTGTGCGAGATCCGGATCGAAATTATCTACACGAACAACCCAAAACCTGGGGGAAATGGATCCATCATTTATTTGCGCCTTCAGGAGAAGTTAATCCTCTGTGGCTAATTTTTGGCATGGGTACAGCCTGGGGAGTGCATAATTTTCGCAACCTGATTTCCGTACTTTTCTTCACTGGGGGAAGCGCTGACTTTGTTCCCGCTGCTTTTACTGTTAAACCACAGGATCGTCAGAAAATTTTGTTGGAATTAGTCGCTATTGTAGCGGTGCATTTAAGCATTTTATTTTACTTACAATTTCAGTTAATTCCAGTTATTTTAGGCTATTTTTTGCCGATTTTTCTCGGCCATGCCATGGGAATGTTTTATATTTATACTAACCATTTGGCCTGCCCAATGACGGAGGTTAATGATCCACTAGTTAATAGTGTTTCTTTGCGGATGCCCAAGCTATTTGATTGCTTGCATTTTAATTTTTCTTACCACACGGAGCACCATTTATTTCCCGACGTAAATTCGGATTATTATCCTTTGGTGCAGGATTTATTACAAGCCCACTACCCTGGCCAAATGAATTTATTAACAGCAAAGCAAGCCTGGCAAATGTTGCTGGAAACGCCCCGTCATTACCAAGGAGAAACAACGCTGGTGGGCTACGACGGCACTGGGGCGATCGCCTGTCCGTTGCCGAAAAATACCCCTGATTTAACTGAGGCCAAGGTAACTACATTGGTTTAGGTGCATTAGTCAAATTTCCCGAACATTAATTGCCATGGACATCAACACCCTACTGGAACCCTATAAAACCGCCGGCGTTAATCTGGGGCTGGAACGCATCCATGGCCTGCTGGCCAAGTTGGGTAATCCCCAAGCCAAAGTGCCCTATATCCATGTGGGGGGTACCAATGGCAAGGGATCGGTGTGTGCCTACCTGTCCAGCGTATTGACGGAAGCTGGTTATAAGGTAGGGCGGTACACTTCTCCCCATTTGATTGATTGGCGGGAACGGGTTTGGCTGGATAACCATTTCATCGATAACCATGACCTAATGGCGGTGTTGCAACAGGTAACGGCGATCGCCAAAGCGGATGGTGCTGACCGCCCCACTTTGTTTGAGGTGTTTACAGCGGCGGTGTGGCTTTATTTTGCCCAGGCAGAGGTGGACATTGCGGTGATGGAAGTGGGTTTGGGGGGAAGGTTAGATGCCACTAACGTCCCGGAACCTTGTTTGCTCAGCATTATCACTTCCCTCAGTCGGGAACATTGGCAGGTGTTGGGGCCCACCGTAGTGCATATTGCACGGGAAAAAGCAGGCATTCTCAAAGCAGCAAGGCCGGTATTTTTAGGGCAAATTCCTGCAGAGGCACAGCCAGTTTTTCGAGAACGCATTGCCGAATTACATTGCCCCAATTATTGGATTGACCCCGCCATGGCCAGCGAAAAAAATGGTCAACCCTGGGCTAATTGGCAAGGTTTTGAGTATCCCCTCGCCCTATTGGGAGATTTCCAACTACAAAATTCGGCCCTGGCGATCGCCGCTTTACAGGAATTACAGCAACAGGGTTGGGACAAATTAACCCCGGAGATTATCCAACGGGGCATGGCCAAAGCCACCTGGCCTGGTCGATTGCAATGGGTGGACTACAACGGGCAAAAAATCCTTTTAGATGGAGCCCATAATCCAGCGGCGGCGCAGGCTCTGGCAAATTATACCCACCACTTAGTTGATCATTCAGACCACTATTTACCGACTATCACCTGGGTAATGGGCATGCTCAGCACCAAAGAACATGACCAAATTTTCCGCCATCTGCTCCGTCCCGGCGATCGCCTCTTGTTAGTGCCTGTGCCCGACCATGACAGTGGGGATTTGCCAGGGTTGGAACGGTTAGCATGGCAGACTATGCCGGAATTAAGCGAGGTTAAAGTGTTTGATGATTGTTTTACAGCCCTGGAAAATTTAGAAAAAACGGAAGAACATTCTAAAAAATTGACTGTTCTCTGCGGCTCCCTTTATTTAGTAGGCTATTTCTTAAAAAAATTGCAATCTTCTCAGTAATTATTTCTAGCAATTCTGCTCAGACTTAATTTTGATTGCTATGATTGCTATGATCGGATTCTTCCTCCTAGTTTACCTACCATGGCTATTCCACCAAACCATCTAGCTCGCTAGTGTCAGGGACAACACAGAAGAACTGATTTTACCCAAGCTTTCATTAATTTGTAGGATAGATAAATTGATTAAGCTACTTATTTATTTTGTTATTCTTCCCATCATTATTTTCCTCCTGGGCAATCAACCCACCATGGCAGCGTCAAATGCTAACCCCCAGGAGCAGAACCCTGCGATTTTAGTTTGTTTTTCGGGGGGGCAAGAGATTTTTCGTAAAAATGTGGTGGATGGCCCTTTTGCTGATGAGTATAAATTCGCCCATGAAATCAAAGTTATCGACAGCGAAGGAGAACACTGGGTTAATTTTGGTGGAGGCATGTGTCTGATTGATCAAGGGGAATCTTTCAACAGAAGACAGCTAGAATTAACAGATAACTTAAGTTGTTATTCAGGGGCAAAAAAAGTAGTCACTTTTGATGTTTATGGAGAAGAAACAACCATTGATGAATACGTTGAAGGCAGAACATTTTTGGCCAAAGCCAATGGCAGTGGACTTGCTTCGGAATCAATTCATCGATATTTACTGTTTGGTAGTGGAACCTGCATTGGAGAAGAGATAGGGGAAGATTGATAAAAGTTTCAATTAAATAAATTTCTCAAGCAAGATACAGAAAATGATTCAAGAGATGCGTCTAGCCCATTTTTTATGGCGGTGGTGTGAGCTTGACATTTATTTATTTTGAAAAAACGCTCTAATTGCGGTGCTAGACAAGTAAAAAATCGTCAATTTTTTCTTTTGAGATTAGTTGAGAACCCTTGATTTTTGCGGAGGGATTGCATTGACAAGTAACTATGGCGAACCTTAAATTTGTCGGCATTGATTTGGAGGCGATCGCCTGCTGTTAGTGGCGTTGCCCACACTCTGACAGTGTTTTCAGGTCATCTTTACCTAGTGGGAGATTTTCCGTAGAGTAATTTTGGTTCTTTTCGGTCCAGTTGATACCATGGGAACGTTTCCTTTTCCCCAAAATCAGTATGGATTTCCCTGCCTTAAGTTCCTACCTGCATCACCATCGACCAGGGGAAGATATTCTGGCAGAACTGCAGACGGATCAAGGTTTAGGTCTAACAGCGGAGGCCGTGGCCCAGCGTTACGAACAATATGGCCGCAACGAACTGAAATTTAAACCGGGTAAACCGGCTTGGTTGCGTTTTCTGCTGCAATTTCACCAACCTCTGCTCTACATTCTGCTCATTGCCGGTACAGTTAAAGCTTTTCTCGGTTCCTGGACTAATGCTTGGGTCATCTGGGGGGTCACCCTAGTCAACGCCATCATTGGTTACATCCAAGAAGCTAAAGCAGAGGGGGCGATCGCCTCTTTGGCCAAGGCCGTGACCACGGAAGCCACCGTGTTGAGGGAAGGACAAACCCTCCGTATTCCCTCCCAGGAATTAGTCATTGGTGACATTGTTTCCCTGGCTTCAGGGGATAAGGTGCCAGCGGATCTGAGATTGTTAAAAGTGCGGAATCTCCAAGTGGATGAATCGGCCTTAACGGGGGAAGCGGTGCCTGTGGAAAAGGCTGTGCAAGTGTTACCGGAAGAAACGCCCCTCGCCGAAAGATTAAATATGGCCTATGCAGGCAGTTTCGTCACCTTTGGCCAAGGCACCGGGGTGGTGGTGGCCACAGCTAATGCCACGGAAATGGGACAAATTTCCCAGTCCATGGAAAAGCAGGTCAGCCTCATGACCCCTTTGACGCGTAAGTTTGCCAAATTTAGTCACACATTGCTCTATGTCATTGTCACTTTGGCGGCGTTTACCTTTGTGGTGGGTTGGGGGCGGGGAGGCACTCCCCTCGACATGTTTGAAGCGGCCGTGGCTTTGGCCGTCAGTGCCATTCCCGAAGGTTTGCCCGCTGTGGTTACCGTTACCCTGGCGATTGGGGTGAATCGCATGGCCAAGCGCAATGCCATTATCCGTAAACTTCCCGCTGTGGAGGCCCTGGGCAGTGCTACGGTGGTGTGTTCCGACAAAACCGGTACCCTGACGGAAAATCAAATGACGGTGCAGGCCGTGTATGCGGGGAGAAAACACTACGAAGTCAGCGGCGGTGGTTACAGTCCCAAGGGGGAATTTTGGCAGGTAATGGGAGGGGAAGTGGACAATGTTTTGTTGGATGGTTTACCCCCAGTGCTGGAAGAATGTTTGCTCAGCGGCATTCTTTGTAACGATTCCCAACTGGAACATCGGGGGGAAGATTGGGTGGTGGTGGGGGATCCCACGGAGGGAGCATTGTTAGCTTCGGCGGCCAAGGCTGGATTTAGTCAAGCTGGTTTAGCTAGTCAAAAACCCCGTTTAGACTCCATTCCCTTTGAATCGGATTATCAATATATGGCCACGCTCCATGATGGAGAAGGGCGGACAATTTACGTCAAGGGTTCGGTGGAATCCCTGCTACAAAGATGTAATTCCCTGCTGTTGGATGATGGGCAAACGGTGCCGGTTAATCTGTCGGAGGTGGAAAAGAATGTTGAAGATATGGCTAAGCAAGGCCTGCGGGTGTTGGCCTTCGCTAAAAAAACGGTGGAGCCCCATCACCACGCCATTGACCACGGGGATATTGAAACAGGGCTAATCTTTTTAGGTTTACAGGGCATGATCGACCCGCCGCGACCGGAGGCCATTGCCGCAGTCCATGCCTGTCACAGTGCTGGCATCGAAGTGAAAATGATCACTGGTGATCATATTAGTACTGCCCAGGCGATCGCCAAACGGATGGGCATTGCCGCTGATGGGGATGGGCTTGCTTTTGAAGGACGACAGTTGACAACCATGGGTCCGGAGGAATTGGCCCAGGCGGCCACAGAAAGTTGTGTATTTGCTAGGGTAGCCCCGGCTCAGAAATTGCAACTGGTGGAAGCTTTACAGGAAAAAGGTCACATTGTCGCGATGACGGGGGATGGGGTGAACGATGCGCCGGCTTTAAAGCGGGCTGACATTGGCATTGCCATGGGTAAAGGGGGAACGGAAGTGGCTCGGGAGTCCTCCGATATGTTGCTCACTGACGATAATTTTGCCTCCATTGAAGCGGCGGTGGAAGAAGGACGCACTGTTTACCAAAATCTCCGCAAGGCGATCGCCTTTTTATTACCGGTCAACGGCGGGGAGTCCATGACCATTTTGATCAGCGTGTTGCTGGCTCGGGCGTTACCCATTCTTTCTCTACAGGTGCTGTGGTTAAACATGATCAACTCCATCACCATGACGGTGCCCCTAGCCTTTGAGGCCAAGTCACCGGGCATTATGCAAAAGCCCCCCCGCAACCCCAATGAACCCCTCATTACCAGGAAGTTACTGCACCGTATTTTATTGGTGTCCCTGTTTAACTGGATTCTGATTTTTGGCATGTTTGAATGGGTCAAGCGCACCACTGGCGACGTCGATTTGGCCAGAACCATGGCCATCCAAGCCCTTGTGTCCGCTAGGGTAATTTACCTGCTCAGCATTAGCCAATTAGGTCGTAGTTTTCTCGGCTATGTGATGGGTAAACGTCAAACCATTACCAAAGCCCCCATACTGTTAGTGGGCATTGCGGTGGCGATCGCCCTGCAAATTGGTTTCAGTCAACTGCCGTTTATGAATGTATTGTTCAAAACTGCTCCCATGGACTGGCAACAATGGGCAATCTGTTTACTGCCGATGATTCCCATGGTGCCCGTTGCGATCTTGGCCAATCGTCTTGATCCTTAATCGCTGGTTTAGCCTGCCCCAGGGGTGACAGAAACCTTAAAATTCACCTAAATAACTTCTCAAATCCCCTTTCATCCCACCCAATGCACCTAGAAGATACTATTGCGGCGATTGCCACCGCCATTGTGCCCCAACAGGGCAGTATCGGTGTGGTGCGACTGTCGGGACCACAATCCCTCACCATTGCCAAAACCCTTTTTGAAGCACCGGGGAGCCAAACCTGGGAAAGTCATCGTATTTTGTACGGCCATGTGCGTCATCCCGATACCCAAGTGGCGATCGATGAAGCATTGCTCTTATTGATGCTAGCGCCCCGTTCCTACACCAAAGAAGATGTGGTGGAATTCCAGTGCCACGGGGGAATCATGCCAGTGCAACAGGTTTTACAATTGTGTTTGCAACAGGGGGCCAGGCTGGCCCACCCGGGGGAATTTAGCCTGCGGGCCTTTCTCAATGGCCGGCTGGATTTAACCCAAGCAGAAAGTATCAGTGAACTGGTGGGAGCCCAATCTCCCCAGGCCGCGGCGATCGCCTTAGCGGGTTTACAGGGTAAGTTAGCCCAACCGATTCGGGATCTACGGAACACTTGCCTAGACATCTTGGCGGAAGTGGAAGCCCGCATTGATTTTGAAGACGACTTACCCCCACTGGATGAAAATTTAATTCGTCAACAACTACAGGATTTGTACCAACAATTAGAAGCAATTTTAGACACTGCCCAGCGAGGGGAACTGCTCCGCACCGGCTTAAAAGTGGCCATCGTGGGGCAACCCAATGTGGGGAAATCCAGCTTACTCAATGCTTGGAGCCGTACAGACCGGGCGATCGTCACTGATCTACCAGGCACCACCAGGGACGTGGTGGAATCCCAACTCGTAGTGGAAGGCATTCCCATCCAGGTGTTAGACACTGCAGGCATTCGGGAAACGGCGGACCAAGTGGAGCAGATGGGAGTAGAGCGCTCCCGCAAAGCTGCTCAACAGGCGGATTTAGTTTTATTGACGGTGGATGCCCACCAGGGTTGGACCGAGGCAGACCAGTTGATTTACGACCAAGTCAAAGACCGCCCTTTAATTTTAGTAATTAACAAAATTGATTTAGCCCGGGCCGATTTAGTCAACTATCCACCAGGAA
>NZ_JADEWJ010000178.1:0-8128 GCF_015207725.1 Synechocystis sp. LEGE 06083 | reverse complement strand
CTAGCGGAAAAAGCCAAGGAAATTTCCGAAACCTACCGCCAGGTTAGCACTAATGCGATCGCCAACATTTTTGCTGATATTTTTTCCCTGGTGGCCTTTTCGGTTGTTTTGATTAATAGTCAACGGGAAATCGAAGTTTTAAAAGAATTTATTGACGAAATTGTCTATGGCTTGAGCGACTCAGCTAAGGCATTTTTGATTATTCTCTTTACGGATATGTTTGTTGGTTTCCACTCTCCCCACGGTTGGGAAGTGATTTTGGCTAGTATTGCCCGTCATTTTGGTTTGCCGGAAAATCAAGATTTTAACTTTCTTTTCATTGCTACTTTTCCGGTAATTTTAGACACAGTCTTTAAATATTGGATCTTCCGTTATTTGAACGGTATTTCTCCCTCCGCCGTGGCTACCTATCGCAACATGAATGAGTAACTTGGCAAAACAATTCCCCCAAGCGCAGTGCCCAAGGGGGAAATAGAATAATTGAGGCGACTAATTAGTAGGTAAGAGTAACTAACTTGGGCCCCGAAAGTCAAATTAAACTAGCTCATGGCCACGCCTTGACTGGCATAGTCGGAACAAAAATTAGCCAAAACTTTACCTTGGATGCGGACAGCACTGTTGACAGCTTGGTCGGTGTTCAAACCAATTTCCTCAGCTAAACGTACCAACAAAGATTGCTGGCGTTTTTTAATGGCCTGGGTTTTGCTGTGCAGACGGGCCCGGACCCGGTCCTGGAAAGAAATTTGGCTGGGGGCCGCAGCAACTTCCACTTTTTTGGTGGCAGTGTACAGTTCGGGCTGCAAATCCCGAGCGGGGTTAAAGGAAACTCCCCGGTAGGTTAGATTGACGTTAGGTTGAATGACGTTTTTGGCGGTGGTGCGACGGAAACGATAGTCCAAACCACGGTAACTGCCGGCCAGCCCCAAAACTTCGGTTTCCACTTTGGGGGGATTGTAGTCGTAACTGACTCCACGGTAACTTAATTGCATAGTGCGCTCCTAATTGTTGTTGAAGGTAGAGGAGGCGCGTTCCTTCAGGAATATATCCCTACTTCCGTCTTCTTCAAAAAGAGAAGATGAACGATTTACTTTCTGTATCCATTTTTACGTTTTTGCAAAATTATGTCAAGGTTTACCGAGTTAAGTGAGGACTTCTTAACATTTGCTTAAGGGTTGTCCATGGCACGCCAAACAGCCATTGGCCAAGGTTTAGTCCAACTTTATCGTCTTTATGGCGGCTCGGCTTGGCATAGCTTCCACCTATGGGATCAATGAAATCCATTGATTTTTTATTTGATTGCTGGGCTGGAACCTCGGACCGGGAGGGCCCTGTCTGCTAGAAGGGCTACCTACCATGGTTCCCCTTGCCTGTACCATTGCCAAAGTTTTTCATTACTCTTATTGCCCATGGCCAAAATCATCAGCACCGTCAATATGAAGGGAGGAGTTGGCAAGACCACTTTGACCGTTAACTTGGCCACCTGCCTAGCTAAATATTTTCAAAAACGGGTTTTGGTGCTGGACTTGGATTCCCAAATTAGTGCTACCCTCAGTTTGATGGCGCCCCATGATTTTGCTGGCATTCGCAAAAAAGGGAAAACCCTCAGTTATTTGTTGGGTAATGCTATCCAGCCCAATCCCTACAGTAAATTAGATATTTTCGATATTATCTGCCCAGAAATCTGTCAGATTGAGGGTTTGGAACTACTACCTGGAGACATTGAACTTTACGATGAATACCTGGTTTCGGAAAAGCTTCACCAAGCGGCGATCGCCACGGAAAATCCGAACTTTGAGACGGTGTGGAATAAGTTTGAGGGGACGTTGATCAAGGAAATGTTAGCGCCAGTGCTGGAGGAATACGATTTTGTCATCCTCGACTGTGCCCCTGGTTATAATCTGCTGACCCGCAGTGGCATTGCGGCCAGTGATTTTTATTTATTGCCAGCCCGCCCGGAACCTTTATCGGTGGTGGGGATGCAGTTACTAGAAAGAAGAATTGAAAAACTGAAAGAAAGCCATAAAGCGTCCGATGATCCCCTGAACATCAACCTAATTGGAGTGGTATTCATCCTCTCCGGTGGCGGCTTGATGAGTCGTTACTATAACCAAGTAATGCGGCGGGTGCAAACGGATTTCACCCCGGGACAACTTTTTCAGCAGTCCATCCCCATGGATGTCAATGTGGCCAAGGCGGTGGATAGTTTTATGCCGGTGGTTACTTCCATGCCCAATACAGCGGGGTCTAAGGCTTTTATCAAGTTAACCCAGGAATTTTTACAAAAAGTAGAAGCCTTTGGCTAAGAAAAAGCCCCCATCATTATTTAACGGGGACTGGGGAAATATTGATTTGGTAATGTGGCTCTATTTCTCTTCATCAAAGGAATCCAGCCATTGGCGAAGTTTTTCCCCGGCCACTTCTCGACCCCCAAGCCCAAACGCTAAGGCGATCGCCACGGCAATACCACCAGTCAAAAGACCAAAAGCCAAATTAACAATATTGGGGGCAATGCCCATTTGTTGCAGAGCCATGGCCGAAACCAATACCAAAATAGCAATACGGGCGGTGTGGCCAAGTAAGCGGGATTGATGGGTGCCGGTGCTGGTAATTAACTTAAACGCCAAATTGGCCAGATAGAGACCAAAGGTGAAAATCACCAAGCCAATTAACACCTGGGCCGCCACCTGGAGAATAACCCCCATCACCGTGGTGAGGGCGGCAATTTGCAGAATATCCACCGCCGTCAGGGTCGCCACTAACATGATGCCCACCAGGACAATGATGCCCCCCAACTGGGAGGGAGTTTTCAACGCCACCCCGGAGGGAAGGTTTACCTTGGGTTCCCCATCTACTTCAACGGATTGGTCAATGGACTCTTGGGTGCTATTGAGATCAAAGCCAAGCAGTTCAAAGAGATTGTCAAAACCAATGGAACTCAACAGGCTACTAACTAAGTTGGCAACGTACTGACCCGCCACAAAGGCTAAAACCATCACCACACTGGCGGCAAAAAGTTTCGGTAATAAAGCCATTACCTGGTCAAGCATAGCCGTAGCTGGCTCAGAAATGGCGTTAATTTGCAGGGCGTCTAGGGCCGTGATGGCCACCGGAATCAAGATTAATACATAGACAAAAACACCGAGAATATCGGCCAAATTTTGGCGACCTTCTCCTCCCCGCAGTCCGAAACGCTCCCCTAAGCTATCAATGCCGATGCCATCGGCCAAATTAGTGACCACTTGACTGACAATTTTAGCCACCACCCAGCCCACGGTGCCGATAATGACTGCGCCGAGGACGTTGGGCAGTACCAGCAGGATTTGGTCTAACAATCCCTGCACTGGCTCTAAAGTTCCCTGTAATCCCAAGGTGTTGAGAATTGAAGGTAGGAACAATAGAAAAATAAACCAGTACAGGGCATTGCCGATGGTTTCCCCCAGGTTATTGGCGGCGTTGCTGGCTTGTTCTGAGTCATCGTCCTCGGATGTCAGACCCAGTTTTTGGGATAAACCCGATTCCCCCAGGGCTTTGCTGGAAACAAGCTTCACCAAGGTGGCGATCGCCCAGGCTAAGGCACCCAAAATTAAAGCCCCAATAATTCTGGGGAAGAAAACAGTAATTTGCTCAAGTAGGCCGTTCAGGGGTTCCGATACTGCTTCTAGATCCAGAGCATTAAAAAAAGCTACTAGGGTAAATAGGAGCACAATCCAAAAAGCAAAGTCCCCCAGCCATCGCTCCACGGGGGGAGTTTTAGCTTCGTCGCTATCGAGAAATTTAGCGGCAAGGATATTGTCCAAATGGGTTTTTTGGAATGCTTTGGTGGTGATACTCCGGCAGATATTGGCCACCAGCCAGCCGACAATTAGGATTACCAGGGCTTTACCCAAGCCAATGAGAGATTCCGTTAGATTTTCTCCGGCTACTCCGGCAATATTTGGCATGTCACCGGAAATTTGACCAAGCAATGGTGCTGCCTTGGTGATTATTGGAAGTTCCAGAAAAATTTCTGATCTGAACATTTTCTATTAAAAATTAAGGCTAACAAGTCCCTTGGATAATATCTAAATATTTAAAACAAGACAAATTTTAAGTTAAGAAAAATTAATTTTATTAACTTAATCGATTTAATTAATAAACAATAACTTCATTAATTATGTTCTTACAAAGAAACAAAAAAATCCCTCCAATCCCTAAGGAAAGGAGGTTTGACAAATTTCAAATGGTGACTGCCCCAGCCAGGGAGATGGGACTATTAAGACAATTGAACTTTCACTACTTTATTTTTTGCTTCTTCCACTTTGGGTAAAGTGAGAGTTAAGATACCGGCATCATAGTTTGCTTTAACTTCTGAATTTTGGATGGCCCCGGGTACAGGAATGACTCGGTGGAAACTGCCATAGTGAAACTCGGTACGCCGCACACCATCTTTTTCCGTGCTGTGGGTATCCTGGCGATCGCCGCTGACGGTCACCGCATCCCTGGTGGCTTGGATGTCTAAATTATCGGGGCTGATGCCGGGTAATTCGAGCTTGAGCACATAGGCTTCTTCGGTTTCAGTTAATTCTGCTTTAGGGCTAAATTCTTGGCGTTCCGAAGGCACAAAAACTTCATCAAACAGTTGATTCATTTGCCGTTGGAAGCTATCCATTTCCCGCAGGGGATTGTAAAGAATGAGAGACATAATGTTAACTCCTAATGTATGGGAGGGATTGATTAACCTTTGATGGTTCCATCTTAAAATTTCCCCTCCTAGGCTAGATTCGGTTTCCAGGAAAGATGTTGGTGGGATTGCCGAAATTCCACTTCTGGCCGCAACTTTCAGCATAAAAAAGATGTGCTTGCACACATCCCTGAGTAAATATTTGAATTGCAAGAGCGGCCGGTAAAGGTGTCAGCGTTTCCACTGCCCTATAGGTTTTTGGATAGCAACCCTAGGTTGTAAAAGAATTACAAAAACCAACCGTAGGAATGGAGACCTTTACCCAATAAATTGACGCCCAGGTAACAAATCCAGACCACCGTAAAACCGCTGGCGGCCAAAATAGCGGGTTTGCGGCCCTGCCAACCTTTGGTGATGCGGGCATGGAGATAGGCGGCAAACACTAACCAGGTGATTAGGGCCCAGGTTTCCTTGGGATCCCAACTCCAGTAAGAACCCCAAGCTTCGTTGGCCCATACGGCTCCGGCAATAATGCCAATGGTGAGGAGGGGAAAGCCTAGACCAATAATGCGGTAACTAATATTGTCTAAAGTATCCGCCAGGGTAAGTCGTTGGGGAGAAAGGGTGATGGTGGGAACGGCAGCGGTTTTTTCCAGCACCGCCACATTGCCAGAGTTACTGTTTACCCCTTCCAGGGCAGGACTTAGACCACTCACTGCATTGAGGTTATTGCCTTTCACCAATCCTTGCCGGAACCCCCCCGTACCAACGGAACTACCCCGGAGCTCCACTGCCTGACCCCTGGTGACAAACAAAAAGGCGATCGCCAATAGGGAGCCCACCATGAGGGTGGCATAGCTGACCATCATCACACTGACGTGCATCATCAACCAGTTGGATTTTAGCGCCGGTACCAGGGGAGCAGACTGTTGCATATCCACCGGCAAGGTCAAGGTGGCAAAGGCCACAATACCCAAGGCGATCGGACTGGTGACTGCCCCGACAAAACGGCTTTGGCTCATGCGCTCAGCAATGAAATGGACCGCCGTAATGCCCCAGGCCAGGAAAAATAGGGATTCGTAAAGATTGCTAATGGGAAAATAGCCCGCCTCTAGCCACCGAGCCCCCAACAGGGCCGTAATGGTCAAATTGGCGATCGCCATGGCTCCACTGGCCCCCTGCATTAACCATGGTTTGGGAAACACCACCGCCACCCAGTAGGCGAACATGGTCAGCAAAAGCACAAGGAAGGCAGTATTGTCTAAAAAATTTTCGAGGCTGACTAGATTCATGGCGATGCACTCTCAACAAGATTAAGCAAATGGGCTTTTTAATATCCTAGCGGCTGTTGAGTTCCCGGCAACGGCGATCGCCAGTCTGGCATTTGCTTGGGCCACAAGCATCTAGGTTTGTCTAGGTTGGGTCTAACCAGGATTGCCATCTCCCTGGCTCCTAGCCATGCCCAAGGCCAAAAGAATTGCGTTTGGTCATGGTTAGAGTGGGAAGATTGAGTTGATGCAACAGCGGAGCCAAGCAGAAACTCTGGTCATAGTGCAGAGTTGACCCCAGAGAGAAAACCTTGCAGGGGGTATCAGTTGGCCCCCTCGCCGGTCACAATACTGCATTCACAGGATTCTTGCTCTAGCCAGTCGGAGCCCAGTTTGTGCATGGCAATCAGCACTGGCTGAATTTCCCTACCTCTAGCAGTGAGGGAATACTCCACCCTGGGGGGGATTTCTGGATACACATCCCGATTGATGATGCCATGGGTTTCCAGTTGCCTAAGTCTTAGGGTCAGGGTTTTGGTACTGCAACCGGGCAAAGCATCCAACAACTGCCCCGTGCGTCGTTGTCCCTTGAACAGTTCTCGCAACACCAAAATGGACCATTTATTGTCCAGTAAATCCACCACATGCTGAATGGGGCAAATATGTCCGGTTTCAAAACAGGGATCAGCATTGGCTTGTGTCATGGCGGTATGGGGAAAACCTTGTCCGTCAACCATTCTAACTTTTAGGGTTGGTTTGCCAACTTTATCCTGGGAGCTAAATTTACCGGCAAACCCAAGTAGTTTTAGGGTTTCGGACCTTGACCATGAATGGAGAGATGGAACAAAGTTTTCAGCCGTCAATCTAAATTTCCCCGTTTGCCTGGGTCGGTGGAGCAGAAATCTTCCCTTGTCCCCCAGGTGCGGAGAAAGGCTGTTAGGAATTTTTGGTACAATCGGATCTCCCATAGCAGGAGAGATTGGACGTGACCGTCAAACCGGATTGGCTCCGAGTCAAAGCGCCCCAATGGCAGAGGGTGGGCAGTGTTAAGGATATTCTACGGGATTTGCAATTAAACACCGTATGTGAAGAAGCTTCCTGTCCCAACATTGGCGAGTGTTTCCAGGCCGGGACGGCTACATTTTTGATTATGGGCCCTGCTTGCACAAGGGCTTGCCCCTATTGTGACATCGACTTTGAAAAGCGACCCCAGCCCCTCGACCCGACGGAACCGGAAAGATTAGCGGCCGCGGTGAAAAGGCTAAATCTCAAGCATGTGGTGATTACCGCGGTTAATCGGGATGATTTACCCGATGGAGGAGCTTCCCAATTTGTGGGTTGTCTTGAAGCAACTCGCAGGATTTCCCCAGGCACCACCATTGAGGTTTTAATTCCGGATCTATGCGGCAATTGGGCGGCTTTGGCAACATTATTGGAGGCGGCTCCAGAAGTGTTAAATCACAATATGGAAACAGTACCCAGACTTTATAAACGGGTGCGACCCCAGGCGGATTATGGCCAGTCCTTAGAGCTATTTAACCAAGCTAAGCAAATTTTACCCAAGGTTTACACCAAATCCGGCATTATGGTGGGGCTGGGGGAAACGGACGCCGAAGTACGACAGGTGATGGAAGATCTACGAGGGGTGGACTGCGATATTTTAACCATTGGTCAGTATCTACAACCTAGCCAAAAACATTTGGGGGTTAAGGAATTTGTCACTCCGGAACAATTTGATGCTTGGCGAGTTTACGGTGAGTCCATTGGCTTTTTGCAGGTGGTGGCTTCCCCTTTGACCCGCAGTTCCTACCATGCGGAACAGGTGCAGGCTTTGATGACCCGTTTCCCCCGCTAGCCCGGTGTGATTTAGTTTTCGGGTCCAACCTTTTGCCGTGGAAAAATCTTTTTGCCAAAGGGAATGTAACTGCCATCGGCGATCGCCACTCCGGGGCTAAGGCCTACCTCCGCACTGATGAAAACATTATTGCCGACGGTGATCCGGTCAACGTAAAGCAGGAGATTATGTTGTTTTGGTTTGATGGCGTGGCCCACGAAGGTAACTTGATGACCAAATATCACCTGGTTGCCAATGTGTAACATCCCCCGGTCTAGGATTTGTATGCTGGGAGTCCAGAGCACTTTTTGCCCGATGGTGGAGCCCCATAACCGGAGCCAAAGAGAAAATAAGCCTGGGACAAAG